>NZ_JACBXC010000560.1 GCF_013870535.1 Streptomyces phytophilus
GGCGTGCGTCAGGCGTCGTAGTCGTCCAGCGGGGGGCAGGAGCAGACCAGGTTGCGGTCGCCGTAGGCGCCGTCGATCCGGCGCACCGGCGGCCAGTACTTGTCCGCGGGCGTCACCCCGGCCGGGAAGACGGCTTCCTCTCGCCCGTACGGGTGGCTCCACTCCCCCGCGAGCTGCGCCGCGGTGTGCGGCGCGCCGACCAGCGGGTTGTCGTCCTTGGCCCACTCCCCCGTGCCGACCCGCTCGATCTCCCGCCGGATCGCGATCATCGCCTCGCAGAACCGGTCGAGCTCGCTCAGGTTCTCGCTCTCGGTCGGCTCGATCATCAGCGTCCCGGCCACCGGGAACGACATCGTCGGGGCGTGGAAGCCGTAGTCGATCAGTCGCTTGGCGACGTCGTCGATGGACACCCCGGTGGCCTTTGTCAGCGGCCGGACGTCGACGATGCACTCGTGCGCGACGAGTCCGCCTGGCCCCGTGTACAGCACCGGGAAGTGCGGCTCCAGCCGCTTGGCCACGTAGTTGGCGCCGAGCACCGCGACCTGGCTGGCGCGGCGCAGGCCGCCCTCGCCCATGAGCTTCATGTACGCCCACGAGATCGGCAGGATCCCGGCCGAACCCCACGGCGCCGCCGAGACCGGGCCCACGCCCGTCTCGGGGCCCGCGGCGGGCTGCAGCGGGTGGTTCGGCAGGTACGGGGCCAGGTGCTCGCGGACCGCGACCGGGCCGACGCCGGGACCGCCGCCGCCGTGCGGGATGCAGAACGTCTTGTGCAGGTTCAGGTGCGAGACGTCGCCGCCGAACTTCCCCGGCCCGGCGAGGCCGACGAGCGCGTTGAGGTTGGCACCGTCCACGTACACCTGGCCGCCGGCGGCGTGCACGGCGTCGCAGATCTCCGTGATGTGCTCCTCGAACACGCCGTGCGTGGAGGGGTAGGTGACCATGAGCACGGCCAGCTCGTCGCCGTACTGCTCGATCTTCGCCCGCAGGTCGTCCGCGTCGACCTCGCCGTTCTCCGCGGTCCGCACGACCACGACCTTCATGCCGGCCATCACGGCGGAGGCGGCGTTGGTGCCGTGCGCGGAGGACGGGATGAGGCAGACGATGCGGCGCTCGTCGCCGTTGGCGCGGTGGTACGCCCGTACGGCCAGCAGGCCCGCCAGCTCGCCCTGCGAGCCGGCGTTGGGCTGGAGGGAGACCTTGTCGTAGCCGGTGACGGCGGCCAGGCCGTCCTCCAGCTCGTGGATCAGGGTCAGGTAGCCCTCGGCCTGGTCGGCGGGCGCGAAGGGGTGCAGTCCGGCGAACTCGGGCCAGGTGACGGCCTCCATCTCGGCGGTCGCGTTGAGCTTCATCGTGCAGGAGCCGAGCGGGATCATGCCGCGGTCCAGCGCGTAGTCCCGGTCGGAGAGCGCGCGCAGGTAGCGCAGCAGGGCGGTCTCGGAGCGGTGCCGGTGGAAGACGGGGTGGGTCAGGTACTCGTCGGCGCGCATCAGCCCGGCCGGCAGCGCGTCGGCCGTCGCGGCGTCCAGTTCCCCGACGTCCTGGCCGGCGACGCCGAAGGCGTCCCAGACGACGGCCAGATGCTCGCGGACGGTCGTCTCGTCGCAGGAGATGCCGACGTGGTCGGCGTCGGCGAGGCGGAGGTTGACGCCCGCGTTGCGGGCGCGGGCGGTGACCTCGGCGGCCCGGCCGGGAACCCGCACGGTGACGGTGTCGAAGAACGCGCCGTGCACCACCTCGGCGCCGCCGGCCCGGAGGCCCGCGGCGAGTATCGCGGCGTAGCGGTGGGTGCGCCGGGCGATGGCCGCCAGGCCCTCGGGGCCGTGGTAGACCGCGTACATCGAGGCCATCACCGCGAGCAGCACCTGCGCGGTGCAGATGTTGCTGGTGGCCTTCTCGCGCCGGATGTGCTGCTCGCGCGTCTGGAGGGCCAGCCGGTACGCCTGCGTGCCGTCCGCGTCCTTGGAGACGCCGACGAGCCGCCCGGGCAGGCTGCGCGCGAACTTCTCGCGTACGGACATGTAGCCGGCGTGCGGCCCGCCGAAGCCCATCGGGACGCCGAAGCGCTGGCTGGAGCCGACCGCGATGTCGGCGCCGAGCGCCCCGGGCGAGGTCAGCAGGGTCAGCGCCAGGAGGTCGGCGGCGACGGTGACGACGGCGCCCAGGTCGTGCGCCCGCTCGATGACGGGCGCGAGGTCGCGTACGGCACCGGAGGCGCCCGGGTACTGCAGCAGCACGCCGAAGACGCCGCGCTCGGCGACCTCCGCGGGGATGCCGCCGGCCAGGTCCGCGACGACGACCTCGACGCCGGTCGGCTCGGCGCGGGTGCGCAGCACCGCGACGGTCTGCGGCAGGGTGTCGGCGTCGACCAGGAAGACGCCGTCCTTGACCTTGCCGACGCGCCGGGAGAGCGCCATCGCCTCGGCGGCGGCCGTGCCCTCGTCGAGCAGCGAGGCGCCCGCGGTGGGCAGTCCGGTGAGGTCGGAGACGACGGTCTGGAAGTTGAGCAGCGCCTCCAGCCGGCCCTGGGAGATCTCCGGCTGGTACGGGGTGTACGCCGTGTACCAGGCCGGGTTCTCCATGACGTTGCGCAGGATGACGGGCGGCGTGTGGGTGGCGTGGTAGCCGAGGCCGATCATCGAGGTCAGCACCTCGTTGCGCGCCGCCAGGCCGCGCAGCTCGGCCAGCACCCCGGCCTCGGAGCGGGCCTCGGGCAGCGCGAAGCCGCCGGTGCCCTTGATCGAGCCGGGTACGGCGGCGTCGGTCAGCTCGTCCAGCGAGCCGTAGCCGACCTGGGCGAGCATCTTGGCCCGGTCGCCCGCGTCCGGACCGATGTGGCGCTGCTCGAAGGGAGTGCCGCGCTCCAGGGCGGAAAGCGGGATGCGGTGGGCGTTCGTCTCGGACAAGGGGCCTCCTGGTCGCACGGACCTTCGCGGATACCCCTGGGCGGGCACCCGTACGGCCTCCCCCTCTGTCATCCGGACCTGAGAGCTTCACCGGTACGCCCTGACTGGGCGCGCTCCGGCTTGCACCGTCGGTGAGGAGGGGCCGCGCGGCGGCCCGCCCTGCTTTCCAGAGTGACCTCGTCCGTGCGGTACGTGGGCCTGAGAGATTCCGGGGAGGAGTTGCTCCTTCGGCGCCTCCGGCTGGCGGGCGGAGGACTCTCCCGCACGGGGTCTGCAGCCACGCTCAGCGTACCAGCGCACGCCCCGGCGCAGCCCGGCGCGGGCGCCCGCCGCGATGCGCCCGGGCGGCGCCGCCGAGTGGCCGCCGTGCGCGTTGTGCCGTTACGTGGAGGCAGCGGAGCTGTGACGAGACGTGGGAGGCACCGTGCAGACCGACATCGACCCCCGGAGCCTGATCGGCGTGCGCGCGTACGACAGCAACGGGGACAAGCTCGGGACCGTCGACGAGGTGTACCTCGACGACGCCACCGGCGCCCCCCAGTGGGCGGCGCTGCGCACGGGTCTGTTCCACCGGGACGCGTTCGTGCCGCTGGGGCCGAGCGAGCTGGCCGACGAGGGGCTGCGGGTGCCGTTCGACCGGGCGCTGATCAAGGACGCGCCGGACTTCGGCGTCGGCCGGCACCTCTCTCCCGTGCAGGAACTCCAGCTCTACCACCACTACGGCATGGCGCTGCCGCCGGACGTCGCCAAGACCCACCCGCAGCGGCAGGCCGCGCCGCCGCGGGACCGGGACTTCGGCGAGGTCGCCGGCTCCGACGACTGATCAGCCGCCGGGCGCCAGCGGCAGCGGCTCCGCCGGCTCCAGCGCCGGGTCGTCGGCGGCGAACGTACGCACCCGACCGGGCGCCGAGCCCGGCACCTCGAACCGCACCGTG
>NZ_JACBXC010000561.1 GCF_013870535.1 Streptomyces phytophilus
GGCGGAGCGGTTCCTCTCCGGCTGGTCGGCGGGGGAGATGAAGGCGGCGGCCCGGCTGACGGACTCGCCGGCCGAGGCGGAACGGATCCTCGCGAGCTTCACCGAGGGCCTGGAGATCGCGAAGCCCAAGCTGACAGTGGGGAAGGCCCGGGCCGACGGCGACGGCGGGGCGCAGGTGGCGTACACCGCGAAGATGCCCGTACGCGGCCTCGGCACCTGGACGTACGACGCGACGCTGCCGCTGGTCCGCGAGGACGGCGGGCCGTGGCGGGTGCGGTGGGAACTGGGGGCGGTGCACCCCAAGCTGACGGAGACGGAGAAGTTCCGGCTCGTGCGGGAGGAGTCGGCCGAACCGGACGCCGTCGACCGCGACGGCGCCGACATCTCCGCCGCGGACCACCCGTCGCTGGCGGGCGTGCTCGGCCTGGGCGGCGGACGGCCGCAGGGCGCGGTGCAGGTCGTCGACCGGCACACGGGGGACGTACGGAGTACGGAGGCGCGCTTCGGGCCGCCGCGCGGCGCGGGGGACGGGACGCTTCGTACGACGGTCGACGGGGACTTGCAGGGCGCCGCGGAGGAGGCGCTGGAGCGGCACGTCGGCGGGCGCAACGCCGGGCTCGTCGCGCTCGACATGGACAGCGGGGAGGTCCTGGCCGCGGCCAACTCGCCGGCCGCGGGCTTCAACCGGGCCTTCCAGGGCACGTACGCCCCAGGCTCGACGTGGAAGGTCGTCACGACCGCCGCGCTGCTGAACAAGGGCGCGGTCAGCCCGGAGACGACGGTGGACTGCCCCAAGTACCTGACGGTCGGGAAGCAGTTCCACAACGTGGAGACCTCCGAGATACCCGGCGCGACGTTCCGCGAGGACTTCATTCACTCCTGCAACACCGCCTTCGTCGCGCTGCGCGGCTCGCTCGGCAACGAGGAGATGACGGACTTCGCGCGGCGGTACTTCGGGATCGGCGAGGAGTGGAGCACGGGGGTGCCGTCGTTCGACGGGGAGGTGCCGGTGCCGGGGGACGAGACGGAGAAGGCGGCGTCGCTCTTCGGGCAGGGGCGGCTGCGGTCGAACCCGCTGGTGATGGCGTCGGTCACGGCGACGGCGGCGACAGGTACGTTCCGGCAGCCGGTGATCGTGTCCGGGCACGAGACCTCGGCGTCGGCGGAGGAGCTTCCGGAGGGCGTCGTCGGGCAACTGCGGGCGCTGATGCGGGACACGGTGACGGAGGGCAGCGCGCAGGTGCTGGCGGGGCTGCCGGGGGACGTGGGGGCGAAGACGGGGACGGCGGAGGTGACGGCGACGGGGCCGAACAACGGGTGGCTGGTCGCGTATCGCGACGGGGTCGCGGTGGCGTGCGTGGTGGAGGACGCGGAGAGCGGGTCGGGGGACGCGGGTCCGGTGGTGCGGGAGGTGCTGGAGGCGGTGGAGTGAGGGGGGTGTGGTGAGGCGGGTGCGGTGCGGGCAGGTGCGGTGCGCGCGGGTGCCGGAGGGTGCCGTGACGGCGGGTGTGGTGACGGCGGGTGTGGTGCGGCCTGTGTCCTGATGTCCCGTGTCCTGACGGCGGTGCCGTATCGGGGCGGAGGGCCGTCCGTACGCCTGTGCGGTGTTCGGGGGCGGTGGGCGATGATGGCCGGGTGACCGACGCCGCCGCTTTCTCCGCTCCCCTGCCCGCCTCCCGTCCCCGGCTCATCGCCACGGACCTCGACGGGACCCTGCTACGGGACGACAAGACCGTCTCCGCCCGCACGGTCGCCGCACTGGCCGCCGCGGAGGAGGCGGGGCTGGCGGTGGTGTTCGTCACGGGCAGGCCGGCGCGGTGGATGGGCCTGGTCGCGGAGCACGTGCACGGGCACGGGATGGCGATCTGCGCGAACGGCGCCGCCGTCGTCGACCTGCACCGCGGGCTCGAACTGGCGGAGGTCTGCCCGCTGCCGCTCCCCGACGCCCTGGCGATCGTCGGTGTGCTGCACACGATCGCGCCGGGCACGTCGTTCGCGGTCGAGTTCACGGGCGGCTTCGGCCGGGAGGCCGCGTACCCGCTGCACCGGGCGGCGGGGCCGATAGCGCCGGTGGAGAAGCTGCTGGCGGAGGACGGGGAGCGGGCGGGTGACCCGCTGCTGAAGCTGCTGGCGTACCACCCGGCCCTGGGGGCGGACGAGTTCCTGCACGCGGCGCGGGCGGGGGCTGCGGAGCACGGGGAGTTCACGCGGTCGACGCCGAGCGCGCTGCTGGAGGTGAGCGGGCGGGGCGTGAGCAAGGCGAGCACGCTGGAGCGCTACTGCGCGGCGCGGGGGATCGCGGCGGAGGAGGTCGTGGCCTTCGGCGACATGCCGAACGACATCGAGATGCTGACGTGGGCGGGCAGATCGTACGCGATGGCCAACGCCCACCCGGCGGTCCTGGCCGCGACGACCGACCGAACAGCGGGGAACGAGGAGGACGGCGTGGCGCTGGTCATCGAGCAGCTGCTGCACGGACTTTGAGGACGGAGCAAGGAAGGGAGCAGCGCCCCGGATGGAGAGCGGTGCTCTCCCGCGAGAGCAGTGCTCCACGGCGGGAGCGGGAGCGGTGCTCTACGCCGAGAGCAGTGCTCTCGTCCGCGAGCAGTGCTCCGCAGCGTGAACACCCGCCCCACGGCGACGGCCCAGACGACCGCTCCATGTCGAGAGCACCGCTCTCGCCCGCGAGCGGTGCTCTGCACACAGAGCACCCGCCGCACCTCACGCGCATCCCCCGCGCCGGAGTCCCCGCCCCGCACCCCTACGCCGCGGCTGCCCCCGGGGCCCCCGCCGCTCCCGGGCCGCCGCCCGCCTCGCCCGGTGCCGTCAGCGGGACCTCCCACATCAGCGACGTCCCCCCGCCGCAGTCCCCCAGCCCCGGCCCGTACGTCGCCCGGCCGCCCAGTTCCTCCGCCCGCCGCTCGATGTTCCGCAGCCCGCTCCGCCGCCCGTACGGCGACAGCCCCCGCCCGTCGTCCGCCACCGTCAGCCGCACCGCGTCCCGCCCGTCCGGCAGCTCCGCCGTCGCATCGACCACCACCCCCACCTGCCCCGCCCCCGCATGCCGCGACGCGTTCGACAGCCCCTCGCGCAGCGCCGCCAGCAACTGCCGCGCGATCCGCTCGTCCACCCGCTCGTCCACCGCCCCCACGAAGCTCGTCGACGGCTGGAACCCCAGCGGCGCCGCCGCCGTCGCGACCTCCCGCAGCACCAGCGCCCGCAGCCCGGTCGGCGCCTGCTCCGGCTCCTGCTGCAGCGCGTAGATCGTGCCGCGGATCTCCTCGATCGTCAGCTCCAGCGCGTCGACCGCCGCGTCGATCCGCTGCCGCACCTCCGGCGCCCGCTCCAGCCGCTTCGCGCCCTGCAACTGCATCCCCGTCGCGAACAGCCGCTGGATCACCAGGTCGTGCAGGTCGCGCGCGATCCGGTCGCGGTCCTCGTACACCGCCAGCCGCTCCCGGTCCCGCTGCACCTCCGACAGCATCAGCGCCAGCGCCGCCTGCCCGGCGAACTGCGTCGCCGACTGCTTCTCCGTCTCCCTGTACAGCCGGCCGCCCGGGGCCCGGGGCAGCGACAGCGCGCCGAGTACCCGCTTGCCGCTGCGCAGCGGCAGCATCATGCACGGCCCGAAGCGGCCCGCGCCGTCGCTCACCGCCCGCGGGTCGGCGCCGGCGTCGTCGAGGAACACCTCCTTGCCCGCCAGCAGCGTCCGCACCGTCGGGCTGTACGACGGCAGCACCCGCCCCACGAGGTCGTCCACCCCCTCCCCGGCCACCGCCACCACCTCCAGCCACTCCGGCCCCCGAGCCCCATCAGCCGCACCAGCCCCGCGGTCCG
>NZ_JACBXC010000562.1 GCF_013870535.1 Streptomyces phytophilus
GCGGTGGGGGGTGGGCACAGTGGTTCTCCTGAGATCGCGAAGAAAGCGCTTTCCTGACTGTGCTCTGTCAACGTAAGCCCCCGGCCGCCCGGGGTCAACGCCTTGGTACGTACCGGAAGTCGGGCCCCGGCCGTCAGCCGGCCAGCAGCCCCGGCAGGTCCCGCATGTCGTCGAAGACGACCGTGCCCGGCCCCGCCAGCCGCGTCGCCGGCGTGAGCCCGCCGCAGTAGCCGAAGGCCCGCATCCCCGCGGCGCGGGCAGCCTGCACCCCGTACGCGCTGTCCTCGACCACCGCGCACCGCTCCGGCGGCACCCCCAGGGAGCGGGCGGCGTGCTGGAAGAGGTCGGGTGCGGGCTTGCCCCGCGGGACGTCGGCGGCGCTGAACATGCGGTTCTCGAAGCGGCCCAGGAGATCGGTGATCTCCAGGCTGCGGCGGAGCGCGGAGTGTTCGCTGTTCGACGCGACGCAGAAGCCGGCGGTGAGCCGGTCCAGCGCCTCGGTGACGCCGTCGATCGCGGTCAGTTCGTCCTCCAGCGCCGCGCGGTAGAGGTGGCTGTACCGCCGCTGCCAGCCCTCCTCCAGCCGCCGTCCGAGCCGTTCCTCGACGAGCGCCGTGTAGACCTCGATGGACGAACCCACGAAATGCTCGATCATCTCGGCTTCGGTGAAGGCGCATCCCAGGTCGGCCATGACCGCCGCGTCGACCTTGACGCATATCCGCTCGCTGTCCACCAGCACGCCGTCACAGTCGAAGATCACCAGTTCAACAGTGGTTTGCGTCATAACGGCAGCGTAGACGCGGCCGCGGCAGCCCCCGCCGTCAGCCGAGGCCGTCGGGGACGATGCTGAGCTTCTCTGCGATACGCGCAAGGGCCTTCCGGTCGGTCGCGTTGAGCGCGTCGAGGACGGTGGCGCGCACCGCGCGCAGGTGTGTGGGCGCCGCCCGGTGCACGACGCCGAAGCCGGCGTCGGTGAGTTCGGCGACGGTGTAGCGGCCGTCGTCCGGGTCGGGCGTCCGTACGATCCAGCCGCGCTGCTCGCAGCGCTTGACGACGTTGGACAGGCGGGAGAGCGACCCGCTGGCGAGGAAGGCCAGCTCCCCCATCCGCAGCCTGCGCCGCGGCGCCTCGGAGAGGTGGCTGAGCACCAGGTACTCGAACAGGGTGAGGCCGTGCTCCTGCCGCAGCGGCGACTCCAGCTTGCCGGGGAGCAGCAGGACGAGGGAGATCAGCCCCGTCCACGCCGCCTTCTCCTGCTCGTCGAGCCAGCGCAGCTCCTCGTCGTCCGCGTGTCCGCCCGTGCCGCCCATGGGCTCTTCCGTGCCGCTCATCGACCTTCCCGTCCTTCCGACGAAGCCCGTCATCACTTGGTGCTTGAAGTCATCGACTGCTACTCTTACTTTACGCGTGAACTCATACCAGAGGAAGCGCAACCCCTGAGGACAGGAAGAGGAACGCATCATGGGCACCACCGTCACCTTCGGCATCACCCCCGGCTTCGGCGAGAAGCTGCACGATGCCTACGGCTACAGCGGGGCCGTCCGCGTCGGCGACCGGGTCGAGACCTCCGGCCAGGCCGGGGTGGACGACGACCTGGCCGTCCCCGACTCGCTGGCGGAGGAGATCGTCCTGGCCTTCGACAACGTGGAGCGCACGCTCGCCACGGTCGGCGCGACCTGGAAGGACGTCATCCACGTCAACTCGTACCACAAGGTCGCGCCGGGAGACGACGCCATCGGCGACGACCACAACGCGGTCATGGCCGAGGAGTTCCGCCGCCGCCTCGACGGCCGTGCGCCGATCTGGACCGAGACCGGCGTCACCGTCCTCGGCCTCGCCGACATGCGCGTGGAGATCCGCGTCACCGCCGTCGTCGGCTCCGGGGACTGAGCCGTAGCCCGAGTACCGAACCGGCGAGGCGGCACGACCCGACCGGAGGCCCCCCGGGAGCGGGCCGCGGGGCTGCCGACGGGGGGGCCGGGGGGAGGCCGTCGGACCCGTTCGCCGGGTGGCGCCCCGCCCCGCCCGCCTGGCCGCCCCGCGGGGGCGGGGGACGTACTGTATGAGCCCCGCCACGAATGGAGCGCCCTCATGCCCCAGGACGTACGAGCCGTCGTCGCGCGTGCGAAGAACCAGCCGGTGGAGATCGCCACCGTCGTCGTGCCCGACCCCGGGCCCGGTGAGGCGGTGGTGGCGGTGCAGGCGTGCGGGGTGTGCCACACCGATCTGCACTACCGCGAGGGCGGCATCAACGACGACTTCCCCTTCCTCCTCGGCCACGAGGCCGCCGGGGTCGTGGAGTCCGTCGGCGACGGCGTCACCGACGTGGCGCCCGGCGACTTCGTCGTGCTCAACTGGCGCGCCGTGTGCGGCCGGTGCCGGGCGTGCGAGCGGGGGCGGCCCTGGTACTGCTTCGACACCCGCAACGCCATGCAGAAGATGACCCTCAAGGACGGCACCGAACTGGCGCCCGCGCTGGGCATCGGCGCGTTCGCGGAGAAGACCCTCGTCGCCGCCGGCCAGTGCACGAAGGTCGACCCCGAGGCGTCCCCCGCCGCGGCCGGGCTGCTGGGCTGCGGCGTGATGGCCGGCCTCGGCGCCGCGCTCAACACCGGCAACGTCGGCCGCGGCGACTCCGTCGCCGTCATCGGCTGCGGCGGCGTCGGCGGGGCCGCCGTCATGGGGGCGCGGCTGGCGGGCGCCGGGAAGATCATCGCGATCGACGTGGACGAGCGGAAGCTGACCACCGCGACCGGCCTCGGCGCCACCCACACCGTGGACGCGCGCGCCACGGATCCCGTCGAGGCGGTACGGGAGCTGACCGGCGGCAACGGCGCCGACGTCGTCATCGAGGCGGTCGGCCGCCCGGAGACGTACAAGCAGGCGTTCTACGCACGCGACCTCGCCGGGACCGTCGTCCTCGTCGGCGTGCCCACGCCCGAGATGAAGCTGGAGCTGCCGCTGCTCGACGTCTTCGGGCGCGGCGGCGCGCTGAAGTCGTCCTGGTACGGCGACTGCCTGCCGTCCCGCGACTTCCCCATGCTCATCGACCTCTACCGGCAGGGCCGCCTCGACCTCGACGCCTTCGTCTCCGAGACCATCGAACTGGACGGCGTGGAGGCCGCCTTCGCCCGGATGCAGGCCGGCGACGTGCTGCGCTCGGTGGTGGTCCTGTGAGCCCCGCCCGCATCGACCACCTGGTCACCTCCGGTACGTTCTCGCTCGACGGCGGCACCTGGGACGTCGACAACAACGTGTGGATCGTCGGCGACGACACCGAGGCGCTCGTCATCGACGCCGCGCACGACGCCGACGCCATCGCCGCCGCGGTCGGCGACCGCCGCCTGACGGCCATCGTCTGCACCCACGCGCACGACGACCACATCGACGCCGCCCCCGCGCTCGCCGACAAGTACGGCGCCCCGGTCCTGCTCCACCCCGACGACCGGGTGCTGTGGGACATGACCCACCCCGACCGCGCCCCCGACGCCGCCCTCGCCGACGGCCGGACGCTGCCGGTCGCCGGCACGGAGCTGACGGTCCTGCACACCCCCGGCCACGCGCCGGGCGCCGTCTGCCTGTACGCCCCCGACCTGGGCACCGTCTTCACCGGCGACACCCTCTTCCACGGCGGTCCTGGCGCAACCGGCCGCTCGTACTCGGACCGCCCGACGATCGAGGCGTCGATCCGCGCGCGGCTGCTGACGCTGCCGCCGGAGACGGTGGTGCGGACGGGACACGGCGAGACGACCACGATCGCGGCGGAGGCGGCGGGGGCGGCGGGGGCGGCGGAGTGGTGAGGGCCCGGTAGGGAGCCGGGGAAGGCGACGGTACG
>NZ_JACBXC010000563.1 GCF_013870535.1 Streptomyces phytophilus
GGAGTTGCCGACGGCTTCCAGCGGCGGGACGGCGAAGGTGCCGTCGCTCTCCTGCAGTGCGCGGTAGAAGGCGAGTCCGTGGCCGTCGGGGGTGGCGAAGGAGCGTTCGGCGAGGACGGCGAGCGGCGCGAGGAGCAGTACGGCGGCGACGGCGACGACGCCGCCGAGGAGGGCGCGTTCGCCGGCGCCGCGGGGGCGGCGGGCGGTGGTCTCGGGGGCGACGAGGCTGAGCGCGGTCTCCCGGCGCCGTACGGTCCAGGCGTGCACGGCGAGGACGCCGGCGACGGCGGCGAGTTGGATGAGGGAGAGGACGGCGGCGGTGGGCAGGTCGAGGAAGTCCGCGGTCTGGCGGTAGATCTCCACTTCGAGGGTGGCGTAGGAGGGGCCGCCGAGGATCTGGACGACCCCGAAGGAGGTGAAGGTGAAGAGGAAGACCATGAGGGCCGCGGCGGCGACGGCGGGCCCGAGCGCGGGCAGGGTGACGTGCCGCCAGGCGGCGAGGCGGCCGGCGCCGAGCACGCGGGCGGCTTCTTCCTGACGGGGGTCGAGCTGCGCCCACAGGCCGCCGACGGTCCGTACGACGACGGCGAAGTTGAAGAAGACGTGGGCGAGGAGGATGGCCCACACGGTGGTGTCCAGGCGGACGCCCCACCAGCCGTCGAGGACGCCGCCGCGGCCGGTGAGGGCGAGGAACGCGGAGCCGACGACGACGGTGGGCATCACGAACGGCACGGTGACCAGGGCGCGCAGGAGCTGCTTGCCGGGGAAGTCGAAGCGGGCGAAGACGTACGCGGCGGGCAGGGCGAGGACGAGGGTCAGCCCGGTGGAGGCGGCGGCCTGCCAGAGGGTGAACCACAGGATGCCGAGGATGTCGGGGTCGCCGAGGACGTCGGGGATGCGGCCGAGTTGCCAGCTTCCGCCCTCGCGCAGGCCGCGGGCGACGATGGCGCCGACGGGGTAGGCGAAGAAGACGGCGAAGAACGCGGCGGGCACGGCCATGAGCGCGAGCCTGCCGGCCGCGCCGGGTATCCGGCGGCGGCGGCCGGCGCCCGTGTCCGTACGCGCCCGGGGGTCCTTTCCGCCGCCGGCGGCCCGGGTTACTTCACGACCAGCGAGGTCCACGTCTTGATCCACTGCTCCCGGTTGTCGTCGACGACGGCCGGGTCGAGGGTGTGCGGGTCGGCGATCTCCTCGCCGTAGCGGGTGAACACCTCGGGCAGTTCGGTGTTCTCGCGCACCGGGTGGACGAACATGTTCAGCGGCATGTCCTGCTGGAACCGCTCGGAGATGAGGAAGTCGACGAGGGCCTTGCCGCCTTCGGTGTTGCCGGCGTTCGCGAGGAGGCCGGCGAACTCGATCTGGCGGAAGCAGGTGCCGGTGGACACGCCGGTGGTCGCTTCCTCGGGCCTGGACTCCATGTCGAGGACGGGCGGGCTGGAGGCGTAGGAGACGACGAGCGGCTTGTCGCCCTTGCCGGCGCCGGAGAAGCGTTCGTAGTACGCCTGCTCCCAGCCGTCGACGACCTCGACGCCGTTGTCGCGCAGTTCGCTCCAGTAGTCCTCCCAGCCCTCGTCGCCGTATTCGTCTGCGGTGGCGAGGAGGAAGGCCAGGCCCGGGGAGGAGGTGGCGGCGTTCTCGGTGACGAGGAGGTCCTTGTAGCGGGGGTCGGCGAGGTCGTCGAAGGTCTGCGGCGGGTCGAGGTCCTTCTCCTCGAAGTACGCGCGGTCGTAGTTGACGCACACGTCGCCGTAGTCGACGGGGGTGACGCGGTGTTCGCCGGCGTCGAGCTGGAGTTCCTCCGGGATGCGGTCCAGCCCCTTCGCCTCGTACGGCGTGAAGATCCCGTTGTCGAGGCCGCGGGAGAGGAGGGTGTTGTCGATGCCGAAGAAGACGTCGCCCTGGGGGTTGTCCTTGGACAGGACGGCCTGGTTGACGGCGGAGCCGGCGTCCTTGCCCTTGAGGATGTCGACCGTGTACCCGGACTGCTTCTCGAACGCCTTCAGCACGTCGTCGGAGACGGCGAAGGAGTCGTGGGTGACGAGAGTGACGCTCTTGTCGCCCGAGCCGGAGCCGGATCCGTCGCCGGAGTCCGAGCCGCAGGCGGCCAGGCCCACGGCGAGGGACGCGGCCAGGGCGGTGGTGACGATGCGCTTCATCGGGCTGCTTTCGTGGCGGCGGGCAGCCCGGGCAGCAGCAGAGTCTCGACCGAACTTCCTACCCAGAATGACCTGGGCGAGGTTCGAGGGTCTGCGGCCTGGACGGTGCCGCACTCTCAGCGCTGCGAGCGCTCCCCTGTCGGTGTGTACATATGAACGGTATCAGGCGGGTGCGTCGGCCGCGGAGGCGGCGAGCTGCCCGCATGCCCCCTCGATCTCCTGGCCCCGGGTGTCCCGCACGGTCACGGGCACGCCGTGGGCCTCCAGGGCGGCGACGAACGCCCGCTCGTCCTCGGGCCGCGAGGCGGTCCACTTGGAGCCGGGGGTGGGGTTGAGCGGGATGAGGTTGACGTGCGCGCGGCGGCCCTTGAGGAGGCGGCCGAGGAGGTCGGCCCGCCACGCCTGGTCGTTGATGTCCTTGATCAGCGCGTACTCGATGGAGACGCGGCGGCCGGAGCGCTCGGCGTACTCCCAGGCGGCGTCGAGGACCTCGCGGACCTTCCAGCGGGTGTTGACGGGCACGAGGGTGTCGCGCAGCTCGTCGTCGGGCGCGTGCAGGGACACCGCGAGGCGGCACTTCAGGCCCTCGTCGGCGAAGCGGTGCATGGCGGGCACGAGGCCGACGGTGGAGACGGTGATGCCGCGCTGGGAGAGCCCGAGGCCGTCGGGCTCGGGGTCGGTGAGGCGGCGTACGGCGGACAGCACGCGGTTGTAGTTCGCCAGCGGCTCGCCCATGCCCATGAAGACGATGTTGGACAGCCGCGCCGGCCCTCCGGGGACCTCGCCGTCCCGCAGGGCGCGCATGCCGTCGACGATCTGGTGGACGATCTCGGCGGTGGACAGGTTGCGGGTGAGGCCCGCCTGGCCGGTGGCGCAGAACGGGCAGTTCATGCCGCAGCCGGCCTGGGAGGAGATGCACATGGTGACGCGGTCGGGGTAGCGCATGAGCACGGACTCGACCAGCGTGCCGTCGACGAGCCGCCACAGGGTCTTGCGGGTGGTGTCGCCGTCGCAGCTCAGATGCCGTACGACGGTCATCAGCTCGGGCAGGAGCCCCTCGGCGAGCTTCGCCCGGGACCCGGCCGGCACGTCGGTCCAGCCGGCCGGGTCGGTGACGTAGCGCGCGAAGTAGTGCCGCGAGAGCTGCGCGGCACGGAACGGCTTCTCCCCCAGCTCGGCGACGGCGTCGCGGCGCTCGGCGGGGGTGAGGTCGGCTAGGTGCCGCGGCGGCTTCTTGGCACCACGGGGGACGGCGAAGGTGAGCTCTCCTGGCTTGGGCATAGCCGTACCAGTGTCGCAGACGAATTCACCTGCGCCCTCATCCTCCCCAGATGCCCGTATTGGAGGACATCAGCCCGCCGATGGGCGCCCCGTGGCCGTCGCCCAGGGGCGCGAGACCGCCCGAGGGCGCGCCATCGGTGTCGCCCAGCGGTGCCAGCCCGCCGCTCGGCGACCCTTGCTCGTCGCCCAGGGGCGCGACGCCCCGTTCCTGCCCTGCGGACTCGGCCATGTCGTCGCTCCGCCGGTCCTGAGGCGGCGCGACGGTGCCACCGGGCGATCCGTGTTCGTCGCCCGCGGGCGCGAGACTGCCCGTGGGCGCACCGTGGTCGTCGCCCAGGGGCGCGACGCCCCAGTCGTGTTCTGCGGGTGCGGCCCTGTCGCTGCCCTCCCAGTCCAGG
>NZ_JACBXC010000564.1 GCF_013870535.1 Streptomyces phytophilus
GCAGGCCGTCGCCGGGGGCGCCTTTGCCCGGTACGCCGTCGGAGGAGCCGTGATCCGCGTCACCTGTACGGCCCTGGGCGGCGTCCGCGCGCGCGGCCGTCTCCTTCTCCGCCGTACGCTGACCCGAGTCCCAGGGCCCCGCCACGGCGATCAAGCCGCCGGCGAGGACCCCGCCCAGCGCGCCGGACGCGGCCACCAGCCGCACGGTACGACGGGTGTGCAGGGGCTGTGCTTCCCACCGCCGGGTCCAGTGCCGTGCCCAGCGGGCGGCCTTCCGCCGTGCCACCGCGACCCCGACCCTCACCAGGGACCAGCCCCTTTCGCCACCACCCCGCTGCGTGGGGGACACTTAATCATCTGAACCATGCTGATCTTGAAGGAGAGCCACCCGTGGAGTTCGACGTCACCATCGAGATCCCGAAGGGTTCGCGGAACAAGTACGAAGTGGATCACGAGACGGGCCGGATCCGCCTGGACCGGCGGCTCTTCACCTCGACCAGCTACCCCGCAGACTACGGCTTCATCGAAGGCACGCTCGGCGAGGACGGCGACCCGCTCGACGCGCTGGTCCTTCTGGACGAGCCGACGTTCCCCGGATGCCTCATCGCGTGCCGCACGATCGGCATGTTCCGCATGACCGACGAGGCCGGCGGCGACGACAAGGTGCTGTGCGTCCCGGCGCACGACCCGCGGGTGGAGCACCTGCGGGACATCCACCACGTGTCGGAGTTCGACCGGCTGGAGATCCAGCACTTCTTCGAGGTGTACAAGGACCTGGAGCCCGGCAAGTCCGTGGAAGGCGCCAGTTGGGTGGGCCGGCAGGACGCGGAGGCCGAGATCGAGGCGTCCAAGAAGCGCCTGGAGGCCGCGGGCGGCCACCACTGACGTAGCCGCACGGCCCCCCGTCGGCAGGCGGCAGCCCAGTCGGCATGCGGCAGTCGGCAATAGGTCCAGTAGGCAGTCGGGGACGGCCCCTAGAAGCCGCGGGTGCGCTTCGCGCCGCGGCGGGCGGGGGTCGTCTTCTCGCCCGGCCGCTTCATGAACAGCCGGGCCATCTCGCCGCCCAGGTTCACCCCGATCGCGATCGCCAGCGCCAGTGCGGCGGCGGTCAGCAGCGAGCGGGCGCCGGCGTTCAGCTCGTCCTGGGCGAAGCCCAGGAGGCCGAAGTACGTGGCGCTGCCCGGCAGCAGTGGGCCGATGGCGGCCGTGACGTACGGCAGCGCGGAGATGAACCGGTAGCGAGAGAAGAGCTGGCCGAAGAGCCCGACGAGCCCGGCGGCCAGCGCGGTGGCCAGCACCGGCGACTTGTTCGCCTGGTGGGCGATGACGGCGTAGATCAGCCAGGCGACGCCTCCGTTGAGGGTCACGGCGATCACGGTGGAACGCTCCTGCTGGAGCAGGACCGCGAAGGCCAGCGTCAGCAGCATCGCGGCCAGCAGGGAGACCACCGGCCTCTCCTGGCGGTGCAGCGCGGCGTCCGGGCTCAGTTCGGCGCCGAGTTGCACGCCCACGTAGAGCATGATCAGCACCCCGACGACGATGCCGACGACGAGGTAGAGCACTTCGAGCAGGCGCGCCGAGGCGGTGATGTAGTAGCCGGTCAGCCCGTCCTGGACGGCGGCGACCAGGGCGCGTCCGGGGATCAGCGCGAAGAGCCCGCCGGTGATGACGGCGGAGGACTGGGCGTCGACGTCGGCGATGTTGAGCGTGACGCCGACCGCCGCGGGGGCCATGGCCGCGGCCACGAACTGGTAGAACTCCGGCAGCCCGCGCCCCGCCGCCAGCCATGCGAGCCGGTCGCCGAGCATCGCGCCGATCGCCGCCGCGCAGAACACCAGCGGCCCGCCGCCCACCAGTGTCGCCGCCGCGCCCGACAGGCCGCCGCTGGCGAGGGTGAGCGCCCACTTGGAGTACGGGTGCCGGTTGCGGCGGATCTCGGCGAGGCCGCGGTACGCCTCCTCCAGGCTGACGGCGGCGGCCTCGTCCACGATGGCGTCGACGAGGCGGTAGACGGCGGCGAGCCGGTTGTAGTCGGTGCCGCGGCGGCGCACCGTGCGGCTGAGCGTCACCGGGTCGTCGACCAGGGACGGCTGGTACGTGACCGTCAGGAGGGTGAACGTGACGGTCGGCTCGCAGCGGTCCAGGCCGAAGGCGTGGGCGATGGCGAACATCGCGGCCTCGACGTCCTCCGCGCCCTCGCCGCCGGCGAGCAGCAGTTCGCCGATGCGCAGGGTGAGGTCGAGCACGCGCGGCACCGGCAGCGCGGTCTCCTCGGTGGGCGACAGCGCCCGTTCGGGCGTGGGGCGTTCCGTCATGGGCGTACGGAGCATGACACGCATCCGGTCCTGCCACGGCGTGGATCGCGACAGCGGTCCGGTGGCGGGCGCGGGCGGGGGCCCGACCCCGGCGGCGGCCGCGGGGCCGCCGCGCGGGGGCCGGAAGCCGGAGCCGGCGCTCTGGTCCTCGGGGGCGTGTTCGCCGATGCCCACGGGGCGTGCGAACTCCGAGGTCGTCTGCCCGTCTTCGGGCGCCGGGGGGAGAGGCACGCCGAAGGGCGGCGTGAAGGCGCTGTGCGCCTCGTCGGAGTGCGGCTTGTCTTCGCCGTTATCCGGTTCGGGCTCCTGACCCACTGGACCATCACCCCCCGCGGACGTGCCGAAAGGTTTACGCCCGCGAGCATAAGTCGGGCGCATGAAGAACGCCCCCGGGGGGTCGGAAGGGTACGGAGGCACGGCGGCACATCAGATCAAGTCGTACAAACGGGGCGCCACTGGCGCGCAGCGGGGGCGCCACCCGCGTCGAGAGCGCCGTCGCCCACGCCCGCGGGCGACGCCCGTCACCTGTCTGTACGCGCCCTCAGCGCCCCAGACGCCGGTACCGGCGCACCGCCAGCGGGAAGAACACCGCGAGCAGCACCAGCGGCCACACGACCGCCAGCAGCACCGGATGCTGAGCCGCCCACGAGTCGCCGGTCCAGCCGGGGTTGCCGAACAGCTCGCGGATCGCGCCCGCCGTCGCCGACATCGGGTTCCACTCCGCGACGGCGCCCAGCCAGCCCGGCATCGTCTCCGGCGAGGTGAACGCGCTGGACAGGAACGCCACCGGCCACACCAGGATCTGCACCGCCTGCACCATCTCCGGCTTGCCCGCCACCAGGCCGAGGAAGATCCCGGCCCACAGCATCGCGAACCGCAGGAGCAGCAGCAGCCCGAACGCGGCCAGCGCCTCCGCCCACGTACCGTGCCAGCGCCAGCCGACCGCGAGCCCGGCGCCGGCCATCGCGACGAGCCCGGCGGCCGACTCGGCCATGTCGGTGAGCGACCGGCCGACGAGGACCGCGGACGGGGCCATGGGCATGGTCCGGAAGCGGTCGACGACGCCCTTGCCGAGGTCGGAGGTGAGGGAGACCATCGTGGCCTCCAGGCCGAAGGACATCGCGAGCGCGAGCATGCCGGGCACCAGGTACTCGCGGTAGCTGCCGCCGCCGCTCACAGCCATGCCGCCGCCGAGCAGGTAGGTGAAGACCACCAGCATCATCACCGGGAAGACGAGGCTCACCACGGCCTGGCCGGGCCGGCGGGCCCAGTGCGCGAAGCCGCGGCCGGTCATCGTCAGCCCGTCGGCCACGGCCCACTTCAGCCGGGCGCCCGCGGTGCGGGCGGGCGGGGGCGGTGCGGCGACGGTGGTGGCGGTCATCGGGCGCTCCCTTCCGCTACGGCGCGCGCCCGGCCGGCGGCGCCGTCGTCTTCCCGGTCCTGCTCCGGGTCCTCCTGCTGCTTGCGGCCGGTGAGGTGGAGGAACACCTCGTCCAGCGTCGGGCGGCGCAGGGAGAC
>NZ_JACBXC010000565.1 GCF_013870535.1 Streptomyces phytophilus
ATCGCCGACGCGCTCGCGCTTCCCGCCGACCCGGCCCGCCCACCGCGCGTACTCCTCCTCGGCACCGAGGAGCTGATGTACGCACCCCTCCGCCTCGCCACCGCCCTCGAAGACCTGCTCCCCGGCGCCGACGTCCGGTTCTCCTCCACCACCCGCTCGCCCGTGCTCCCCGTCGACCACCCCGGCTACGCCATCCGCAGCCGCCTCGCCTTCCCCGCCCACGACAACCCCCACGACAACCCCGACGGCACCCGCTACGCCTACAACGTCGCCGGCGGCGCCGCCGCCCCGTACGACGCCGTCGTCGCCGTCACCGACTCCGCCGCCGACACCCCCGCCCTGCACGCCCCCGGCGGGCTCCTCGACGTGCTCGCCCCGCACACCCCCCGGGTACTCCTCGCCGTGATCCCCTCCTACGCCCCGAGCACCGCCGAGCCCCTCCGCGGGCCCGCCTTCTCCTCCTACGCCCCCGACGAGGTCGGCTGGCTCCTCAAGGACCTCTCCGCCGTCGACCTCGAAGCCCCCACGGAGGAGCGCGAGGAGGCCATCCAGCGCGGCGGCGCGCACTACGCCGAGTCGCTGCCCGTCGAGTACCAGCCCAGCCCCGACTACGTACGCCTCTTCCACACCGCCCTCGACGCCACCGCCGGCCGCATCGCCGACGCCGTCGCCACCGTCACCGAGACCGTGCTCGCCGAGCGGTCGCCCGCCCCCGTACTCGTCTCCCTCGCCCGCGCCGGCACCCCCGTCGGCATCCTGATGCGCCGCTGGGCCCGGCACGCCCACGGGCTCGACCTGCCCCACTACGCCGTGTCCATCGTCCGCGGCCGCGGCATCGACACCGCCGCCCTGCGCCGGCTGGCCGCCCACCACGACCCCGCCGACGTCGTGTTCGTCGACGGCTGGACCGGCAAGGGCGCCATCGCCCGCGAACTCGCCGCCGCCCTGCGCGACTTCCCCGCCTTCGACCCGCGGCTCGCCGTCCTCGCCGACCCGGGCCGCTGCGTGGACACGTACGGCACCCGCGACGACTTCCTCATCCCCTCCGCCTGCCTCAACTCCACGGTCTCGGGCCTGATATCCCGCACCGTGCTGCGCGCCGACCTCATCGGCCCCGCCGACTACCACGGCGCGAAGTTCTACCGCGAACTCGCCGCCGACGACCTCTCCGGCCACTTCCTCGACGCCGTCACCGCCCGCTTCCCCGCCCCCGCCGCCGTCCGCCCCATGCCGGCCGCGCCGGAGCGCGCGCCCACGTGGGAGGGGTGGGCCGCCGTGGAGCGGATCAGCGAGGCGTACGGCATCGGGGACGTCAACCTCGTCAAACCGGGCGTCGGCGAGACGACGCGGGTGATGCTGCGCCGGGTGCCCTGGCGCGTACTGGCGCGGCGGGGCGCGGGCGCGGACCTGGACCACGTGCGGCTCCTCGCGGAGCAGCGGGGGGTGCCGGTGGAGGAGACCGACGACCTGCCGTACACGTGCGTGGGGCTGATCCATCCCCGCTACACCAGGGGCGCCACCGGCGCGGACGGCACCGCGGCAGCGGACGGGAATGCACCGCACCCACCGGCAGAAGGGCACCCGGCCCCCGCTCCCGTCTCCATCTCCGACACCCCCGGGAAGTCCGCCCCGTGACCGTCATCGCCAGCGACCTCGACCGCACCCTCATCTACTCCCCGGCCGCCCTGGCCCTGGCCATGCCCGACGCCGCCGCACCGCGCCTGCTGTGCGTCGAGGTCTACGAGGGCAGGCCGCTGTCCTTCATGACCGAGACCGCCGCCGCGCTGCTCGCCGACCTCGCCGAACGCGCCCACTTCGTACCCGTGACGACCCGCACCCGCGAGCAGTACCGCCGCGTCCGGCTGCCCGGCCCGCCGCCCCGGTACGCGATCTGCGCCAACGGCGGCCACCTGCTCGTCGACGGCGAGGCCGACGCCGGGTGGCGGGCGCGGGTGGACCGGGAACTGGCCGCCGGCAGCGCACCGCTCGCCGAGGTCCGCGCGCACCTGGAGCGGGCGGCGGACCCGGCGTGGCTGCGGAAGCTGCGTACCGCGGAGGACCTCTTCGCCTACCTGGTCGTGGAGCGGGCCGCGGTACCGCAGGAGTGGCTGAAGGAACTGGGGGAGTGGGCCGAGGGCCGCGGCTGGTCCGTATCGGCGCAGGGCCGGAAGATCTACGCGGTGCCGCGCCCGCTGACGAAGAGCGCGGCGCTGGCGGAGGTGCTGCGGCGCGCGGGCGGGCCGGCGGCCGGGCAGGTACTCGCCGCCGGCGACTCCCTCCTCGACACCGACCTCCTCCTCGCCGCCGACCGCGCCTGGCGCCCCGGGCACGGCGAACTGGCCGCCCGCGGCTGGACCGCGCCGCACGTCACGGCCCTCGCCGAACGCGGCGTGGCCGCCGGGGAGCTGATACTCCGGCAGATGGCAGGATGCCTTCCATGACCACTGCCTCTCCCGCGGGCCGCGACAAGCGCCCCGACCAGACCCCGGAGCTGTACCGGTACGTGCTGGACCACAACCCGCCGCTGGACGCCGTGCAGCGCGACCTCGTGGAGCTGACCCGCACCCGCTTCCCCGACTCGGCGAGCATGCAGTCCGCGCAGGAGCAGGGCCCGCTGCTGGCGTTCCTCGTCCGGCTGGTCGGCGCCCGGCACATCGTGGAGGTGGGCACCTTCACCGGGTTCTCGTCGCTGTCCATGGCCCAGGCCATGGACGACGGCGGGAAGCTCGTGGCCCTCGACGTCTCCGAGGAGTGGACGGCGTACGCGCGCGAGGCGTGGGAGAAGGGCGGCGTCGCCGACCGCGTCGAACTGCGGCTCGGCCCGGCCGCCGACTCGCTGCGGGCGATGCCCGACGGGCCGCACATCGACCTGGCGTACCTGGACGCGGACAAGCCCGGCTACATCGGGTACTGGGAGGAACTGGTGCCGCGGATGCGGCCCGGCGGGCTGATCGTCGCGGACAACGTCCTCTTCCACGGCCGCGTCGCCGACCCCGGGGCGACGGGCGGGGCCGCGGCGATCCGGGCGTTCAACGACCACGTGGCCGCGGACGCCCGGATGGACTCCGTGCTGCTGACGGTCGCGGACGGCCTCACCGTCGCGCGGCGCCGCTAGCGGACGCCTCCGCCTCGGACCCGGCTTCCGGCTCCTCGTTGCGGGTGCGCCAGTACGGGTTGTCGTGCGGCAGGCGGCCGCTGACGCGCCCGTACATCCCGAACATCGCCAGGACCATGCCCAGGATGAAGCTGAACAGCACGTTCTGCATCCGGAAGGCGAGGAAGTTGGCGCCGGTGTCCAGGAGGGCCAGGTTGACGAAGCCGCTGAGGACGAAGAGGCCGCCGAGGACCATGTTGAGCGTCGAGGCGAAGTTGCCGCCGCGGACCATGCCGTAGAGCAGCAGCGCGCCGACGACGACGGACAGGGTGCTCAGCGCCCCGTTGGTGTTCAGGCCGAGGGTCTTGTCGCCGCCGGTGTCGAAGAACCCGAGGTGGTTGACGAGCCCGAGGATGCCGAACACCACGAGGAAGAGGCCGGCCAGGCCGGCACCGGCGCGGTAGACGTTGCTGAGGTGGTGGTCGACGGGCAGATGCTCGTCGAGCCTGGTGTGCTGGTGGGCGGGATGCCCGACGTGGACGCGGTCCTTGAGGGCCTCGCGGCTGCCGGGCACCTCGCCCTCGGGCGGCTCGGCCAGGGGATGCGGCAGGGCCTCCGTGACGTGCTCCTGCTGGGCCATGGCGTGACCTCCTTACGGCGGTCGTACAGCGGTGCCGTAATCCAGGATCCGCCCGGCGCCATACCGGGGCAAGTCGCCCACTTCAGCGCCGTACGC
>NZ_JACBXC010000566.1 GCF_013870535.1 Streptomyces phytophilus
GCGACCGTCGCCAGGGTGGCGTCCTGGCCGTCGGCGAGGGTGCAGGTGAGGGTCGTCGCACCCGGGCCGGCCGGGTCTGCCGGATCGGCCGGGTCGTCCGCCGGGTCCGCCGGATCGGCCGGCGGCGAGGACGCGTCCCCCGGTTCCGGCGGGGTCCCCTGGAGTTCCAGCGTCAGCGGACCGAGGGTGAAGACCACGTCGCCGGCGCCGCCGGCCGTCGCCGACGACATCCCGCCGGAGAACGACACGGTGGCCGTACCGTCGGCCGACACCTCCGCAGGCTCCGCGGTCGCCCCGGCCCACGGGTAGTCGGCGGACTCCTGCCCCTGGGCCACGCTCATGGCGACCGACGCCGATCCGCCGACGGTCGCGCCCTCCTCGGCCGGCAGCCCGTCGAGCAGACCGCCGCCCAGTGTCGCCGACATCGTCAGGTCGCCGGGCCGGATGGCCTCGCCGGAGCGAACGGACGCCGGGAAGGAACCCATGAACTCGACCGGAAGGTCGGCGGCCGTACCGCCGGCTCCCTCGCACACGTAGCCGGCGGAGACCGACACGGCCCCCTCCTCCGCCGCCGAACCGGCGGCCGGGAGCAGTCCTGCGACGAGCGCACCGGCAGCGATCACGGTGAGCCGCCCGGTACGTGGACTCATCGAACTCCTTCTCACGTGGGTGGGAGAACGCCGGGGGCCCGGAGCCCGCGGCCGACTGGGATACTCAGGTCGGCCACGGCCCCGGGCCGGGTGGGCCGGGCGTCAGTCCAGCGTGATGTTCTGAGCCGGCGTGACGTCGTAGTTGCCGGTGAACGCGGCGTGGTCACCGTTGTTGATGATGCCGAGGCAGTTCGCGTTGTGGGCGGTGAGGTTGCCGTCCTGGATCACGAGCTGGTCGGTCCCGTTGTCGTAGTACCCGGTGACCGTCCCCGGGGCGGTGGCCCCGCCGGGGCCGGCGAACGTCGCCGTGCAGATGCCGTCCGGGTCGGCGATCTTCGCGACGATCCCGGAGATCGACCCCAGCACCCGGTTGGAGTTGTTGGGGTCGACGCCCGTGACGTTCAGCTTCCACGGAAGGGCGCTCGACGTGTCGACCGTGAACAGGATTCCGGCCACGGAGCAGTTCGTGAACGTCAGGTTGCTGATGTCGCCGATCCCGGCACCGTCCAGCCCCGAGCCGCTCTTGAGCGTGCCGACGGCGTCCGAGTCGGTACACGTGAGGACGGCGTTCGGCACGGCCAGTTGCGTGTTGCCCGAATGGGCAGTGAACGGCCCGCCCGGAGAGACCGTCCAGGTCGCCTGCGCGGTCGCGGAGGCGGAGCTGACGGTGAAGCCGACGGCCGCCATGAGGGCTGTTGCTGCAACTGCGGCGCTTCTCGTGAGTCTTCGCACTGCGATTCCCCTCGTGAGTTGAAGTGACGGTTCTCCGCCGCTGCGCCATCCGCCTCCCGGGAGCAGACGGCGCGCGGCAAATCGAATCCGTGGAGCGATCCGGGCCCGGCATGCAGGCCACAATGGATGCCCCGACCAGCGCCTTGCAGAGGGGTACGCTACGTACGAGTAACAAGGGAACGCAATACTTGGGACCGGGAGTCGGGGAACTTCGTTGCGGCCGGGGATTTTCTTGTCAGCGGCGCAGCATCCCGCCACCGGACTTTGTCGCCAAGTGCGCAATCGGGAAACCGCGGGACCGGTTATCGATTCTTCACCCGGCCCTGGGCACTGAGATCCACGATGCTGCCGTCCGGTTCCCGGCGGACCGCGCGTCTGGTGTCGTCCTCGGCGATCGACTCGCCGACGACGACTCCGTCGTCGTTGATCCCCAGCGCGTTGCTGTCGACATCGCCGGGAAGGGTGCCGAGGTCGGTGACGGTCCCGTCGCCGTCCCAGCGCACCGCGTGGATCCGGCCGTCGACGCGCTCGGCACTGCCGACGACGACCCCGGAGGGCGTTGATCCCGCGGGCTTCGCTCTGCTGCCCGCCCACGGCGTCGAGTTCGGTGACCGTGCCGTCGGCGTCCCACCGTACGGCGTGCGCCTGCCCCCCGCACCGGGGTCGCCGAGGGCCAGCCCGGGACCGGCGCCGGCACCGCGAACAGCCCCAGCATCAGACCCGTCCCGCGCAGGAGCACCGCTGTCCGCATGCCTGCACCGGGAAACCGGGACTGCTCCATGCCCCTCCTCCTTGCTCACCTCTGCCGTGGCCGCGCTTCGCCGCGGTCGTCGACCACGAGCAGCTTCAGCCCGGAGAGTTCCGCCGCCCCGGCCGGGCGGGAGAGCCGCCTGCCCTCGACGACGGCCCCGTCGGCGAACTCCCACAGGTACTTCTTGATACGGCCGTCCTCATCGGTCGAGCCGCCGGCGTCGAGGGTGACGCGGGCCCCGTCCCCGCTCTCCTGAATCCGGGCCCGGGGAGCGGCGTTCCGCTCGCGGGCCTCGGAGACGCCCAACCGGACCTCCTGCGCGGTGGCACGGCGTCGCCATCGCGGCCTCGACGATGTAGTTGTTGAGCTGCTCGACCCAGTTGTTGATCCATAGCTGGTCGCGGCGCCGGATCTGGCGGGACCACGGTGACGATCCCAACGTCGTCGGTGTCGGTCTCGCCCCGCCGGCGCGCCGGGGCCGTACCCTCGACCGGCCCGGCTGCACCGTCTTCGTGGTCCGCAAGCTGGCTGAGGCCGGCCTGGCACCGCAGCAGCGGCTCCGGAGGCCGTGGGCCTGCTCGAAGACCGGGCGGGCCAGGTGCGCCGCCGTCCGCCCGGGCCGACGCCGGCACCTTCGACTTCTTCTCGGCCACCGGCTGCTCCAGCCCCTTCGGCCCCATCACGGTGAAAATGACAGGGACCTGGGGTGTGGACGCCGTACAGTTCGATCCGGGACAGCCCGGATATATCGACGCGGTCATCACCGACGTGGCGGTGGAATTCTCGGTGCTGACATGTGTTGGCAAGGCAACGGGCGATCTGCCCATCGCCTACAGCCGCCGGAACGCCCCCATCACCGCGAAACCCGAGGTGTCGAATCCCACCGGTGCCGCGGTCACGGTGTCCGAGGCCGAGACGAACTGCGGGAACATCGTGGAACCCGGTGACGAGGTCGCCCGGGTCGCGGACTACGACGTCGTGTGGAATCCCGTTTCCCGGTGAGCAGGCGGGTTCTTGTCATCCCGCGAGTGTTCACCCCGCGCCCTTTGTCGCGCTGTGCGCAATCGCGCGCGCCCCCCTCACGTACCGCCGCGCCGCCGCGCATGCTTGCCGCGGAGCCCGGCCGGTCGGGCGCCCCCCGGGGTGGAGGAGTCACGCAGATGCCAGACGCAGGACCCGCCGCGGGACTCGCCGAGCCGCCCGAGCCGCTGCCCCCGGAGTTCGCCGCGATCATGCGGCCGGAACTGCCCAGCCTCGTCGAGGAAATAGCGCAGGAGATCAGGAGGGCCGTCCCGGAATACAGCCAATTACTGGAGGGCCCGTACGGGGAGGTATTGCAGCAGGGCGTCGAGCAGAATCTCTCCACTTTCGTCGAGCAGGTGGCGGACCCGGAATCCTCGACGGAGCGCTGGGACGAAATGTGCAGAAGGCTGGGCAGGTTCGAGGCGTACGAGGGCCGCAGCTTCCAGTACCTGCGCTCGGCGCTGCGCATCGGCGCGCGGGTGGCGCTGCGCCGCGCCAAATCGGTGGGCGCCCGCTACAACATGTCCCCCACGCTGATGGCGATGTTCGCCGACGCCGTCTTCGCCCACGTCGACGCGACCGAGGAACTGTGCCGCGAGGGCTACCGGGAGGCGCAGTCGGGGCCCGAGGACGCCGAGGCACGCCGGCGGCGGCTGCTGCGGCTGCTGCTC
>NZ_JACBXC010000567.1 GCF_013870535.1 Streptomyces phytophilus
GCCAACTGGTCGGCGCCGCCGCCCCCGGTGCCGGGCCGCGGCCCGACCCCGTACGGCGACTGGCTCTGCGAGGTCTTCGACCTGTGGTGGGACCTGCCCCGGCCGTCGCCGCGGGTGCGGCTGTTCACCGAGGTACTCGGGCTGCTGCTGGGCCGGCCGAGCAGCTCGGAGGCCGTGGGCCTGTCGCCCGTCACGGCGGTCGTGGTGGAGAGCGACGGCGCCATCGAGCAGATCGACTCGCTCAAGTCCGTGTACGAGGGCGCGGCCGACACCGGCCTCGACGTCTTCCGCAACTCCTTCGACGAGGCGCTGGACCACCCCGGCATCGCCGCCCGGCAGCTGGGGCTGCGGGCGCTGTCGGCGCAGTGCCGCCGCTGCGCGGTCGTCGCGGTGTGCGGCGGCGGCAACTACGCGCACCGCTTCCGGGCCGGCGAGGGGTTCCGGAACCCCTCCGTGTACTGCGCCGATCTGGAGCGGCTCATCAGGCACGTCGCCGACCGTCTGGAGACCGCGGTGACGGCGCAACGGAAGGTCACCGCCGGGCCGCCGTGCGTGAGCTGACGGGCCACCAGATGCGATACTGTGCCCTAGGGCCTGGCGTCAATCTCCCGTCGTTCGCCCGCAAGGCAGGCGGCGCGGCGGCTGGTGCGTGCGATCGCAAGGCGGGGGGTCGACCGCATAGTGGGCCCATCCGGTCGATCCCGACAGCGCGGCGCGTGTGCGTGCCCGCGTCGCGACGCGGGCGGGAGACCGACGGCAGGGCCAAGGTCGGCAGGCCCAGGACGGCCCGCCTCGACACTGGAGGGAGACGGTCGTATGGCCGAACCCATCAGCATCAGTTACGCGGGCTTCAACCGCCCCTGGGCGGCCTGGATCGCCCATCAGCTGGAGCTGCTCGGACACCCCACCTCGATGCTGCGCTGGAGCCCCGTGCCCGGCCGGCCGCTGGTCGAGGAGCTGGCGGGGTTATTGGCGGCGCCCGACCGGATCCTGCTGGTGCTCGACGACTGGTTCTTCGGCCTCGGTCCGCGTGAGGCGGACGAGTGGAACGAAGCCCTCCGGACGATCATCCCGCAGCACGGGCAGCGGTTCGCCGCCGCCAGCGTGGCCACCGACATGCCGGTCGCCGCTGCGGCGCTCGCGCCCGTCGACCTCCGCGACCTCGGCACCGTCGAGGCCCGGCGCCGCGTCCTGACCCGGCTGGGCATCGACCCGGACACCCCCGTGCGCCCGGACCGCGAGCCCGAGCGGGCCCCGCGGTTCCCCAACGACCCGCCGGTGGTCTTCAACACCCCCCGCCGCAACTACCGGTTCACCGGCCGCGACGACATCCTGGAAGAGCTGCACGGCACGCTCTCCTCCGCCGGCCAGGGCGCCAGGATCGCGCTGTCCGGCATCTCCGGCGTCGGCAAGAGCCAGATCGCCGTCGAGTACACGCACCGGTTCGGCAACGACTACGACGTCGTCTGGTTCGTCAACGCCAGCTACCGGATGACGGCCCGCGAGCAGCTCGCCGACCTCTCCGTACGGCTGAACCTCCCGGTCGGCAGCAACATCGGCGACCGGCTCCGCCGGGTCCGCGAGGCGCTGCGCTCCGGCCGCCCGTACCGCCGCTGGCTGGTGGTCTTCGACAGCGCCGACGAGATGGAGCTGATCGACGACATCATCCCCGAGGGCGAGGGGCACGTGCTCATCACGACCCGCACCCGGGACTGGGCCGTCAGCGGCGGCGCCCAGGAGATCGAGGTCCCGCACTTCTCCCGGGAGGAGAGCGTCGCCTTCGCCCGCCGCCGCGCCCCCCGGCTCTCCGAGGCGGACGCGGACGGGCTGGCCGAGGCGGTGCAGGACCTGCCGCTGGTGCTGAGTCAGACCGCGGCGTGGCTCGACTCCAGCACGATGGCGCCGGCCGAGTACATCGAGCTGCTGCGCGACAAGGAGCCCGGCAAGGTCGGCATCAGCATCGGCTCCGACTACCCGATGGGCTTCCTGACCAGCTGGTCGATAACGCTGAACGGGATGCGCGAGAAGGCCCCGGCGGCGGCCGCGATGCTCAACCTGCTCGCGTGCTTCTCCCCGGACAACATCCCCGTGTCCCGCATCGTCGAGCGCAGCGACCAGCTGCCGCCGTATCTGGCGGAGTTGGCGAACGACCCCATCAGCTGGCACTCCGCCCTGCGCCGGCTGTCGGAGTCCACCGCAGTCACCATCGACTACCTCACCGACCCTACGCCGGAGACCGAGGTCGAAAAGGTCCAAATGCACCGTCTGTACCACCGCTTCCTGCGGAGCGACCTCCCCGAGGAGGAGCGGGAGGCCATGTCGGCGACCGCCTGCCGGATCCTCGCCGCGGCCGACCCCCGCCGGCCCACGGACACGCGGGAGTGGGGGAGGTACGCGGAGCTGCTGCCGCATCTGCAGCCGGCCGGTGCGATGGAGAGCTCCGATCCGGCGGTGCAGGAGCTGGTCCTGCACTGCATCGACTACCTGCTTCAGCGCGGCGAGTTCCGCGCCGCGCTGAAGATGTGCGAGCTGGCCCTCGCGCCGTGGAACATCCGGCTCGAACCCACGCACCGCTCGATGATCACGCTGGTGCACCGGCACGCCGAGGCGCTGCGCAACCTCGGCCGCTACCGCGAGTCCGAGGCCGTCGGCCGCCGGCTGGTGGAGGTGCTGAGCCCGGTGCGCGACGGGGAGGACCCCGACCTGCTGCGGGCCAGGAACGGCCTGAGCGGTGCGCTGCTGGGCCTCGGCGAGTACGAGGCCGCGCGCGTGGACTTCGACGACGTACGGCAGAAGTACGCCGACCTCCTCGGCGAGGACCACCCGCGCACCATGGCGCTGCGCAGCAACCTCGCCCTCACCCTCGCGCTGCTCGGGCGGTACCAGGAGGCGCTGGAGATCCACCGCGCCGTGCTCGTCGAGCGGGAGCGGCGGCTGCGCACCCGCCACCACCAGACCATGGCCACCGGTACGCGCTACGCCTGGATGCTCCGCCTCCTCGGCCGCTACGAGGAGGCCCACTCCCGGCAGCTGCGCAACGTCGCGCTGCACCGGCAGATCATGGGCGAGCACAACCCGCAGACGCTGCGCGCCGAGCACAACCTCGCGCTGTGCATGCGCCGGCTGGGCAAGCTCGCCGAGGCCGACCGCGCCATGGAGTCCGTGGTCGAGCGGTTCACGCAGGTCCAGGGCCCCCGGCACCCCGAGACCCTGATGGTCGAGGCCGACTACGCGACCTTCCTGCGCGAACACCGCGACCTGCACCGGGCCCGGGAGCTGGCCGAGTCGGTCAACCGGCGGTACGAGGCGATGCTCGGCGAGCAGCACCCGTTCACCGCCGGCACCCTCGGCAACGTCGGGCTCGCCCTGTGGCCCACCGGCGACTGGCAGGAGGCGTCCGAGGTCGCGGAGCTGGCGCTCACCCGCATGACCGCCGCCGTCGGCCCCGCGCACCCGTGGACGCTGGGCTGCGCGCTGAACGCGGCCGCCACCCGCAACCGGCTGGACAACCTCGACCACGCCGAGGAGCTGAGCCGCCAGACGCTGGACACCGTCAGAGAGGTCCTCGGCCCCCAGCACCCCATGGCGCTGTCGGCCATGATGGCGCTCGCGGACGACCTGCGCTCGCAGCGCCGCTCGCAGGAGGCGAAGAAGGTGGAGCGGGAGGCGATGCAGGTCCTCAGCGACACGCTGGGCGCCGACCACCCGCACACCATCGCGTCGCGCCGCCGGGAGCGCCCGTACTGGGACTTCGAGCCGCAGCCGACGTAGCGCGCGGCGCGGGACTCCGCGCCCGTACGCGACACAGAAAGGGCCCCGCGCCAG
>NZ_JACBXC010000568.1 GCF_013870535.1 Streptomyces phytophilus
TGCCGAAGACTCCCCTACGACGTGTCAGGGGCACGGCAAAAGTCGGGCCGCTGACGGTGTCTCACGGGCTCGTCACCACGAGTCCTGGTTCCCCCAAACCAGAGGAGACATCTGTGAAGATGCATCGCACCACCCCCACCGGGGCTTCCCGCGGCAGACTGCGGCTGATCACCGCGACCGCCGGCCTCGCCGCCGTGGCAGCGCTCGCGCTGCCCGCGGGTGCGAACGCACAGGAAGCCTCATCGTTCAGCGCGGCAGAGCTCCGGTCCGTCGACCTCGCGGTCGGCGAAGCGGACGTCGCGGGCAGCGCCTGGTACGTCGACCGCGCCACCGACACCGTCGTGGTCACGGTCGACAGCACCGTCTCCCAGGCCGAGGTGGACAGGATCACCGAGGCGGCCGGCTCCAACGCCGGCGCCGTGGACGTCCAGCGCACCAACGGCAAGTTCACGAAGTACATCGCCGGTGGCGAAGCCATCACCACCGGCGGCGCCCGCTGCTCCCTCGGCTTCAACGTCGCGGGCGCGGACGGCACCAGGTACGCGCTGACCGCCGGCCACTGCACCAACATCGGCAGCTCGTGGAGCATCGGCACCACGGCGGGCACCAGCTTCCCGACCAACGACTACGGCATCATCCGGCACTCCAACCCGTCCGCGGCGGATGGCCGGGTCTCGCTGTACAACGGGCAGTACCAGGACATCACCAGCGCCGCCGACCCGCAGGTCGGCCAGTCCGTCCAGCGCAGCGGCAGCACCACCGGGCTGCACGGCGGGTCCGTCACGGGCCTGAACGCCACCGTCAACTACGGCGGCGGCGACGTCGTGTACGGCATGATCCAGACGAACGTCTGCGCCGAGCCCGGCGACAGCGGCGGGTCCCTCTTCACCGGCAGCACGGCGGTCGGCCTGACCTCCGGCGGCAGCGGCAACTGCTCCTCCGGCGGCACGACGTTCTACCAGCCGGTCGTCGAGGCCCTCAACGCCTACGACGTCGACGTCCTCTAGACCCGGCGCGGCACACGCGATACGGCTCCACGCCCCGGTCGGCATCCGCCGGCCGGGGTTCGCGCGTTCCCGGGGGCCGGATCCGTACCGGAGGACGCCCCGGGACGCGCCGGGGGCGCTCACGCGATGCGTGAGCGCCCCCGCCCCCCGCTCGGCGCGGGACCGGTCCCGTCAGGAGGGGATCCAGTCCCGCTCGATGTGAGGTGTCTCGATGCTCAGGGCGCGCATGTGCTCGATCGGGTTGGTGTACTCCCGGCTGGCGACGATGCGGCCGTCGCTGAGCGTGAAGCCGTGGATGAAGTGGTTGCGGTAGCGGCCCTGGGGATAGCCGGGAAAGAGGATGGTGCCCTCGCCCTCGCACTCGACCCAGATCACCGACGGGTCCTGCGTCTGGTAGATGTGCACGTCGCTCCACTGCCAGTCCGGCAGCACCTGCATCGACAACTCGCCGTGCCGCTTGAGCTTCTCGCGCCCCCGGACGACGATGGGCCGTCCCATGTCCGTGTAGAACAGCGACGCGGAGCCGTCCTCGGTGTAGAGGGTGTAGCGGCGCAGCCGGGCCTCGGCACCGGTCAGCATGTACTGCTCGACGGCCCGGCGGTTGCGGTCCCGCAGGTCGTGGTGGTCGGCGAACACCGGAGCGGCGGTGTCGGGTGCGGGGAACAAGGGCGAGGTCATGGCGTCTCCTGGCGCGTGTGGACGGACGACGCCGAGGAGGTTGACGTCCAGGACGCGGTGCCACTCGGCGTCGTCGTTGTCCTCGACGGTGCCGGCGGCGCCGATGCCGGCGTTGTTGACCAGGACGTCGATGCCGCGCAGGGCGCCGGCCGCGTCGCTGATGGCGGCGACCACGGAGGCGTCGTCGGAGACGTCGGCGCGGTAGCCCTGCAGGGGCGGGGGTACGTCGTCGGGGTTGAGGTCGAGGACGGCGACCCGGGCGCCGCGCTCGGCCAGCAGCCGCGCGGCGGCCAGTCCGATCCCCGAAGCCCCGCCGGTCACCACGGCCTTGAGCCCGTCGAAGTCCTTCATCCTGAAATGGCCTCCTGTCATCCGATGACTTCCCCGGCGGGCGCGAGCCCGTCAGGTGCGGCGCACCTGGGCACGTAGCACGATCTGCATATTTACCAGATCAGTTGACCTCTGCGACACCCCACGGGTGAAGATCCGATGCCCTCCGGCCGTATTGGTCGGATCTCTGACCGGTGGTTTACGACGGCGCACCCACGGACTTCCGCAGCGTGTACAGGCACAGGCTGAGCGCGTTGTGCTTGGTGTCCCCGCCGCGGTTGCGCTGCCAGGCGACGTACAGCAGCGACCACAGCACCTGCACGATCCAGTCGGTGTCCAACCGGCCGTCCAGCGTGCCCTCCTCCCGGCCGCGGTCGACGAGCCGCGCCAGCGCGCGGTCCGCCTCCGTGTCCTCTTCCCAGCTCTCCCAGTTCCAGGTCGCGGCCATCGACTCGTCGAAGATGATCGCGAGGCTCTCGCCCAGCTCGAAGTACTCCTGGCAGATGCGCTCCAGCGCGGTGAGCGCCGGGCCGTCGTCGGGGCGGGCGCGGTCGGTCGCGGCGCCGATCTTGTCGAGGACGTCCATGCCGATGGCGTCGACCAGGTCCGAGCGCTCGGCGAAGTAGCGGTGCACCGTCGTGCGCCCGACGCCCGCCGCCGCCGCCACGTCGGCCAGCGAGGCCGTCGGGTTCTGGGCGAGCACGGCGGTGCCGGCGTCGAGGATGGCCCGCCGGGTCCGGGCCCGGGCGCCGGTGCTGCTCACTGCGGTGTCCATGCCCATACCGTACCGCCACCCCCAGAATGGAACTCGCTTGACGAAAATGGAACAGCGATGTTCTACTGCCGGGCATGAGTGTTCCGGAAAGCGTGCGCATCCTCTGGTCGTTCGCCAGGCCCCACCGGCGGGTGCTGGCCCTCGGCCTGCTGCTGGCGCTGGCCGGCTCCGCCCTCGGCCTCGCGTCCCCGATGGTGACGAAGTGGGTGCTGGACTCGCTGGCCGGCGACGCCTCGCTCACCGGCCCGGTCGTCACGCTCCTGGTGCTGATGGTCGTCGGCGCGGTGCTCGGGCACCGGCAGTGGGTGATCCTCGGCACGGTCGGCGAGCGGGTGGTGCTGGACGCGCGCGAGTCGATGGTGCGCCGCTTCTTCCGGGCCACGGTGCCGGGTGTGACCGCCCGGCCTCCGGGCGAGCTGGTCTCCCGGGCCGTCTCCGACACGACCCTGCTGCACGCCTCCGCCTCGGGCGCCGTCGTCGGCCTGGTCAACGCCGTGGTCATGCTGGTCGGCACGCTGGCGATGATGGCCGTGCTCGACCTCGTGCTGCTCGCGACCACGGTCGCGTCGGTGGTCCTCGTCGTCATCCTCTTCGCCACGCTGATGCCCGCCATCGCGCGGGCGCAGGAGCAGGCGCAGGAGCACGTGGGCAGGCTCGGCGGCCGGCTCGAAGGGGCACTGCGCGCGGTGCGTACGGTCAAGGCCAGCGGCGCCGAGGAGCGCCAGGCCGACCGGATAGCCCAGGACGCCCGGTCCGCGGCCGACCACGGTCTCAAAGCGGTCCGGCTGGAGGCGACGGTCTGGGTGATCGCCTGGACGGGCATCGAGCTGGCGATCATCCTCGTGCTCGGCATCGGCGCGTGGCGCGTGGACGCCGGGACGCTGGAGGTCTCCGGGCTCATCGCCTTCCTGCTCTACGCGTTCGGGCTGATGGGGCCGGTGACCGAGCTGAGCGAGCACACCTCGGAGATGCAGTCGGGGATCGCCGCGGCCAAGCGCATCCGCGCGGTGGACGAGCTGACCACCGAGGAGG
>NZ_JACBXC010000569.1 GCF_013870535.1 Streptomyces phytophilus
TGCTCACGCCCGCGTAGCGCGCCCGGCCGCTCGCTATGGCGGTGTCGAGGGCCTGGAGGGTCTCGTCCAGCGGGGTGTACGGGTCGAAGGCGTGCACCTGCCACAGGTCGACGTGGTCGGTGCCGAGCCGCTCCAGCGAGGCGTCGAGCGCGCCGAGCAGGTGCCGCCGGGAGGTGTCGAAGCGGCGCTCGGGATCGGGCACGCTGCCCGCCTTGGTGGCGACGACGATGTCCCGCCTCGGTACGAGGTTCCCCAGCAGCCGCCCCAGCAGGTACTCCGCGCCGCCGTCGGCGTACACGTCGGCGGTGTCGACGAGCGTCCCGCCGGCCTCCCAGAACGTCTTGAGCAGTCCGGCCGCCTCGGGCTCCCCGGTGTCCCGCCCCCAGGTGAGGGTGCCCAGTCCCATGCGGGAGACGCGAAGGCCCGTGCGGCCGAGTTGCCTGTGCTCCATGGGCGTTGAGATTACTGGGGCCGGCGCGCTGCGCGCCGGGGACGGTCGCGCTAGAGTCGCACAGATATATTACCCACCGGTACGAAACCTCGGCGCGAGACGCCGGAGAGCAGGGAGGCCCGCATGCGGCTCGGGATCAACCTCGGCTACTGGGGCGCCGGCATGGACGCCGACAACCTCGCCGTCGCGCAGGAGGCCGACCGCCTCGGCTACGACGTGTGCTGGGCGGCCGAGGCGTACGGCTCCGACGCGGCCACCGTGCTGAGCTGGGTCGCCGCCAAGACCGAACGCATCGACGTCGGCTCCGCGATCTTCCAGATCCCGGCCCGCGCCCCCGCCATGACGGCGATGACCGCCGCCACCCTCGACTCCCTCACCGAGGGCCGCTTCCGCCTCGGCATCGGCGTCTCCGGGCCGCAGGTCTCCGAGGGCTGGTACGGGGTGGAGTTCGGCAAGCCGCTCGCCCGCACCCGCGAGTACGTGGAGATCGTGCGCAAGGCGCTGTCGCGCGAGCGGCTGTCGTACGCGGGCGAGCACTGGACGCTGCCGCTGCCCGGGGGCCCCGGCAAGCCGATCAAGCTGACCGTGCACCCCGTGCGCGAGCACATCCCCGTCTACATCGCCGCCATCGGACCGAAGAACCTGGAGCAGACCGGCGAGATCGCCGAGGGCGCCCTGCTCGTCTTCTACTCGCCGGAGCACGCCGAGGAGACCACCCTGCGCCACGTGCGCGCCGGGCGCGCGAAGGCCGGCAAGGACCTGGACGGCTTCGACATCGTGCCCACGGTCCCGATGGCCCTGGGAGACGACGTCGCCGCGCTCGCCGACGTCTTCCGCCCGTACACCGCCCTCTACGTCGGCGGCATGGGCAGTGCCAAGCAGAACTTCTACAACCGCCTCGCCGGGCGCATGGGTTACGAGCGCGAGGCCGCCGAGATCCAGTCCGCGTACCTCGCCGGCGACAAGGCCGCCGCTGCCGCCGCCGTGCCGCAGGAGCTGATCGACGCCACCACGCTGCTCGGCCCGGTGGAGCGGATCGCGGACCGGATGCGCGCCTACGCCGAGGCGGGGGTGACCTCCCTGTCGCTGGCGCCGTCCGGGTTCACGCGGGAGGAGCGCATCGCGGGCGTGCGCGCCGGTGTGGAGGCCCTGGAGCGCGCCGGCCTCGCCTGAGCAACGGCGGCCGGCCCCGCCGCAAACGGCAGCCCCTGGCATGCCCCGGGCAGCGCGGCGGCCGTGGTGGGGGCTCGGGGTCCTCCCCGCCACGGCCGTCACCCCACCCAACGCACCGTGCCCCCGTCGGTTACGGGATCGCCCGCATGGCGGATGGTGCGCACCGCGGTGTTGCGTCATGCGCATCTGCGTCATTCACTCGGATACGGGTGTATTCCGGCGGTGAAAGGCGACGGTGACATGCTTTCGGCCAAGGACCTGTACAAGGAGATCCTCGACAACGACGACACCTTCCGGCTTTTCTGCTCCATCGCCGCCGCCGGGGAGGCCCAGGGCGGCTGGGAGAACGCCCGCATCGCCGTCCTCGTCCCCGACTCGTACCGCGAGCTGGCCCCCAAGGTGGCCCGGCACGGCGCGGACGAGGACAAGCACGGCCGCATCTTCGGCGCCCTCATGAAGAAGCGCGGCCTGGCGCCGGTGGAGGTCCCCGGCGAGACCGACTACACGATGCTGCTGGAGGGCATCGGCATCGGCCTCGCCCACGACCAGCTGCACCGGGACCGGCAGCTCACCGAGGCCGACGTCATCACGTACCTCGCGCACAGCAGGGTCACCGAGCAGCGGGCGTCGGACCAGATGGGGATGCTCCTCAAGCACTTCGGCGACCACCCGGACATCGGCCGCGCGGTGCGGATGATCTCCCACGACGAGGACAACCACCTCGCCTACTGCCACGAGGAACTGCTCGCCATGGTCGAGAAGGGCCACGGCCGGCGCGTACGGGCCGCGCTGCGCGAGGCGGCGCAGGCGGAGATCCGGGTGTACCGGGACGTCAGCCACGCGGTGATGGCGCACATGGGGCGGATCCTGAACTGGTCGCGCGGCAGACGCGCGCTGCTGTCCGCGGGCATCGAGGCCGTGTACGCGTACGAACGCGCCGCCGGCTGGCGGCGGATGGTCTCGCTGCGGATGCCGGAGCGCCGCGACGCCCTCGGCGGGCCGCCGCCGCGCTCCGCGACCGAGTTCGCCTGACGCGAACAGCACGCGGGGCGACGGGGCCGGCGCGGGCGGGAGGGCGCGGCCCTCAGCCGCCGCCGGTCCCCAGCCAGCCGCGGCGGCGGAAGAACACGTACAGCCACAGCACCACCGACGCCATCACCAGCAGCACCGCCGGATACCCCAGCGTCCAGTGCAGCTCCGGCATGTGGTCGAAGTTCATGCCGTAGATGCTGCCGATGACGGTCGGTGCCGCGGCCATGGCGGCGTAGGCGGAGATCTTGCGCATGTCGTCGTTCTGCTGCACCCCCACCCGCGCCAGATGCGCCGCGAGGATGTCGGACAGCAGCCGGTCGATGGTCTCCACATGCTCGTTGACGCGCGTGAGGTGGTCGCCGACGTCGCGGAAGAACGGCCGCGCCCGCTCGTTGACGAACGGCAGCCCGGCCCCCGCCAGCCGTGTGATCGGCTCGGCCAGCGGGCCGGTGACGCGGCGGAACTCCAGCGCCTGCCGCTTGAAGTCGTAGATCCGCCCCGCCGAGCGGCCGGGGTCGCGGCCGCTCGGCCGGAAGACCTCCGCCTCCAGTTCCTCCAGGTCGGTGTGGAAGTCGTCGGCGACGTCGAGGTAGTTGTCGACGATGGCGTCGCACACCGCGTACACCACCGCCGTCGGCCCGTGGGCCAGCACCTCCGGCTGCCGCTCCAGCCGGGCCCGCACCTGCCCGAGCGGATTCGCCTCGCCGTGCCGCACGGTGACCACGAAGGAGTCGCCCACGAAGGTGTTGATCTCGCTGACGGTGATGGTGTCCGTGCGGTCGTCGTAGAGGACGGGCTTGAGGACGAGGAACAGCGCCGCCTCGTACGCCTCCAGCTTCGGCCGCTGGTGCGCGGAGACCGCGTCCTCCGCCGCGAGCGGATGCAGGCCGAGCCCGTGGGTGAGGGCGTCGAATTCCTCGCGGGACGGCTCGAAGAGCCCGATCCAGCAGAAGGTGTCCTCTTCCGCGCGCGCCTGCGCGAGCACGGCCGGGACGTCCGCGGGCGCGGGTACGCGCCGGCCGTGCCGGTACAGCGCGCAGTCGACGATCACACCGTCATTCTTTCCCGAACCGTGCCGTCTGTCGCGCAGGACGTACTCTGGCTGGCATGCCCACCCTCCTACTGCTTCGGCACGCCCGCTCCACGGCCAACGTGGACGGCGT
>NZ_JACBXC010000057.1 GCF_013870535.1 Streptomyces phytophilus
ACCCCCTGGCCACCGGCGTCCGCGAGCTGACCGAGGAGGCCGGCCTGGAGGGCGTCGCGCTCGCTGCGATGTTCCGCGTCGACTTCGACCGCTACCCCGTTCACGTCTTCCACGACCGGTGGAACGGCGACCCCGGCACACTGGTCCTGGGCGAAGGCACTGCGCTCGTGTTCATCGCGCCGGCAAGGAGATCGAACTCGCGAGGGCCTTCTTCGAGGTCCTGGAGGAGGCGCCGAGGACAGCGCCGGACTTCCCGCGGGGCGCGGATGAGTGGGACCGCTTGCGCACGGAGAGCTTCGCCGCGCTGGCAGCGGTGGTCGAAGTGGTGCAAGCCGAGTTGCTCCCTGCCTGGCAGGGCCGGCTGGAGGGCTCGCCCATGGTGGAACTCATCGAGTTGTACGTCGGCGCGGCACAGCCACTGCTTCCGCACGCGGAACGTCTCCTCACCGCTTGGGAAGGGGCCTCCTTGCCCAGGCCCGCCGCTCGCGAGACGCATTTTTCGGACCGCTCAGGCAGTTCACCATCGCCAACTCCAACCACCCCAACCACACCGTGCAGACCCGGGCACTGCACGCCTACCTGCGCTGGCGCAACGCCAACGCCCGCCATCCGACGTATTTACCGCCCAACGCAAGGAACGCGCCCGCATCCGCAGCGAGAAGGGCATCCGCTGGGGCGCTCCCCACACCGCAGCCTGACCGACCGGGAACCGCAGCCCCGGAGTGCCGACAGGGACAGAAGGACGGCTCAGGAGGCGGAAGGCTCGATCTCCCCCGCAAAGACGATGACCTGATCGATGAGGCTCCGCCGCAGATGGACGACGTCCGTTCCCGCCAGGCGGGGGCCTCCATCCGGGGTGGTGAAGACCCACTGGTACCGGGCCCACTCGTCAGGCATGTCAACCGCTGAGCAGCGCACCATCGTGCCGGTCCCCGCCGGGTGGCGTCGGATGTCCAGCACGAACCGCTCGACCGCCGCGATTCCTTCGCTGCGACCCAACGGCCCCCAGAAGACCACGTCTGAGGTCAGGGCCTGGGAGAGCAGGGCAGTCACATAGCTGTCGTCCGAGGTGTTAAACGCGGAGATGAACGTGTCGATCGCGGAGCGAGCCGTTTCTTCCTGCATGCCCCAGTAATACCAGCCATTGCGCTTGCGCTCGTCCCGCGAGCCGCTTTCCGATCACGGTGGACCATCCCGGTCACAGCACTGGATGCCGGTTGACTTTGTTGGCGCTAACGGACCGAACTGGCCTGCTCGGTGGTGCGGGGCTCCGGCAGATCCACGCTGAGGCGGGCGTCGAGGTGTTCGTCCAGCGGCGCGAGGGCGGAGCGGCGCAGGGCGTCGGCGGGCTCCGGGTGGGAGGCCACTGCGCCGTCTGGGACGGGTTGGGACGGCACCAGGCGCAGGATGGGCAGCCGGGCGGCGAGGGCCGGTCCGTCGAGGTCGCGTACCCACGCGCTGAGCGTGTCGCTGGTGGCGGCGCGGGCGAGGTCGGGCCAGGTGTCGTTGAACGTCGACAGGTCGCCGAGGGCCTCGCGCGGCTGCCGTTCGTCGGCCCGGCACCAGGCGTTTCCGGTGCGGTCGCGGGCCCGGTCGGCGCGCAGCCGTCCGGGTAGCGGTCGCGGTGCAGGCTGGCGGCGTCGCGCTCCAGGCGTACGAACCGGGACTGGGCGCTGGTGCGCGAGGTGAGCCCGAGGTGGTCGTCGACGTCTCTCCAGGAGGCGCCGCGGCGGCTCGACGAGGGCTGCGCCAGCCTCGTCGAGCTGGGTGAGCGCGGCCAGGATGTCGGCGGCCGGCGCCTTCGCCTGCTCGGCATCATCGAATCGTTGCTTGTCGACGGCAGCCCGCACGGTGCGCATTACGCGCACCTGCTCGATCCAGCCGCGGCCTCCCCGTACTTGGCCGTCAGCAGCGCCTCGGCGTACTGCCGTAGCCGGTTCCCGGGCCTCCGGGCCCTTCTTCGCCATGGCGTGTGCCCTGCCATCGCGCCGTGGCCGCCCGCGAATCACGGACGGCAATCCGCGGAAGGATTCCGCGGCGTACGCGGCTTGTTCAGCGGGTGGCGCTGGGCCGTGTCCGGTAGTTGTGGAGGGTGGTGAACGTGCCGGAGACGGTGGCGGTGACGAGTGCAGCGAGCATGAACCATGTGGCGATGAAGCCGCTGGCGGGGTCGGGGTCAAGGAGCCTGTCCGCTGCGCTGACCACCGTGAAGGCGACCAGGTTGAACAGCCCGGCGACGGGGCCTGCGACCGGTGTGCTGCGGCCGGGCAGGAACGCGACGAGTGCGGCCGCTGCCAGGAGGGCGACGAGGCCGGGCGGGATGGTCGGGGTGTCCGTCACTCCGGCGGCCATCTGGACGGCGAAGCTGACGGCGGCGACCAGAAGTGCGGCCACCGTCAGTTTGCTGCCGGTTGACAGGCTGGTTGGTGGGGGGACTCGCGGGCTCATCGGTTCTCCTCGTCGTCTGCGGGCCGCGTGTGCGCGGCGGGTGGTTCCGATCGGTGGGGGGTGCCTGGGTCGTTGAGGGTGTCGGCGTGGTCGAGCAGCGTCAGCAACATGTCGGTGAACGCCGTGCTCTGCTCGCTGTTGCGTCCGCCGAGGGGGGCCAGGCGCCGGTCCTCTAGGTCGAGGACCAGCGCTCTGGCGGCGGTGACCACCTCGGCGCCGCGGCCGGTCACGGTGAGCTGGACCGCCCGGGTGTCGTCCGGGTGGTCGGTGCGTTCGACCAGTCCCGCCCGCTCCAGTGCCCGGACCAGCTTGGAGACGTGCATGGGTGCCAGCCCGATGAAGTCGGCGAGTTCCCGTTGCCGGGGGCCGGTTCCGCCGTCGGAGAACGCGTAGAGCGAGGCCAGCACGCCGTACTGGGACGACGTCAGTCCCAGTGGCGCGAGGGTCCGGTCGATCGCGGTCCGCCAGCGCAGGGACAGGTGCCAGACAAGGAAGCCCGTGGAGGGCGGTGGTCGATCCGTCGGTGCAGGCATGGGCACATCATATACCTGTTTACTATAAGCATGTATGCTATGCGGCCAACCCGGCTTCATCCGCTGGCGGATCGTGCGGCGCGGACGTCCCGCGTTCACGGGCGGGCGCATTCTCGGAGACCCCGTCCTCACCCGCGTACACGGCCGACTTGACAAGGTGCGGGATACGGCCGGAGCCCGGCTGGATCGCGGCGGCGCACCGTACGGCCTCGGCGGCCGGGATCGTGCTCAGCCGGTCGACCAGTCCGAGCGCCGGGCCTCGGCCGGGGAGATCCGGCGGCCTTGGCGCTGGATTCCTCCCACGCCTTGCAGTTGTTGCGGTTACCGGCGATCGGCCGACCGACTACGACGGCCAGGCGGGTGTCGGCGTCGATGACGACCTGGTGCGTGCCCGGACGAGTACCGGGGCCGTTGAGGGCACCCTGGTGTGGCTGGAGGTCGAGCACCTGCCGAAGGGGCGGGCGGCACCAGTGGTGTGGTTATGGTCCTTGGCGGCGGGTGCCGCCGATGCCGACATCGACCGGGCCTGGACGGCGTTCCTCCGACGCTTCGACCTGGAGCACACCTGCCGGCCGTTCAAGCAGACCCTGGGCCGGCTGAAGCCGCGGCTGCCGGAGCCGGAGGCGGCCGACCGGTGGACCTGGCTGATCATCGCCGCCCACACCCAACTCCGGTTCGCCCGCCCGCCGGCCCGGGACCTACGGCACCCGTGGGAGAAGCCGTCCGCGCCGGACCGGCTCACGGCCCGCGCGGGTCCGGCGGACGTTTCGGGACCTCCGCCAGCACATGCCCTGTCCCGCCAGGGCACCTAGACTCCACCGGCCCGACCCCGGACGACCGCCCGGCTCCCCGAACAAGCACCGGACACCCCGCTACGACGTGGGCAAACCATCCGCCGCGAGAAGAGCACCATCGCCCCAAAACGGTTGAACTTGACGTTTGACGCCGCAGGCCGCCGCTCGCCACGGTGTCCGGTACCCCGCCCTGTCGCAGCCCGCGGTACCAGCGGGCGAGCAACTCCCACCCCTGATCGGTGAGTTCATGACGAAGTATCGCCCCACCATGATCCACCAGGTGAAGATCTTTGAAGCCGGACCTACTGCTGTCCCGGGGCGTTGGTGACGTCGCGTGCGACGGCCACGAAGTTCGCGGCCACGGGTGAGACGCCGTGGCGGGGGACCGCCAGGGCGAGTTCGACCGGTGACGCGGCGGGCATCAGCTCGGCGAATACTGCGCCCAGGCCGGTCAGGGCTGCGACCGAGCCCGGGACGATGCTGATGCCGCAACCGGCCGACACGAGGCCGACGATCGTCTGCATCTGTATCGCTTGCTGCGCCACCCGCGGCTCGAAGCCGCCCGCGTGTCGGCAGAGGGCGGTGATCTGGTCGTAGAGGCCCGCGCCCAGGTGCCGGGGAAAACGTACGAAGGGCTCGCCGGCCAGCGAGCGGACATGCAGGCGCTGTCGGTCGGCCAGCCTGTGGCCGGCGGGCAGCACGACGAGCAGCGGTTCACGGGCGACCGGAAGGAGAACGAGTTCTGCTTCGGCGGGCGAGGGGAGCGGCGGGCGGACGAAGCCGACGTCGAGCGCGTGTGCGCGCAGCCGCTCGATCTGGGTGGCCGTGGGCAGCTCGCTGAAGCGTACGACCACGTCCGGGTAGCGGGTGCGGTAGGCGCTCAGCAGGGCGGGCAGCAGGCGCAGCGTGGTGGAGCCGACCATGCCGACGGAGAGTTCGCCGATGTCGCCGCGCCCGGCGGAACGCGCACGGGTCTCCGCCCGCGCCACCATGGCCAGCGCGTCACGTGCGTCGGCGACGAAGAGCTCGCCGGCCGGGGTCAGCCGTACGTGGCGGGTGTCCCGGTCGAAGAGCGAGACGCCCAGCTCGCGCTCCAGCGCCTTCACGGCCTGGCTCAACGGCGGCTGTGCGATGCCCAGTTCGGCGGCTGCGCGGCCGAAGTGCAGATGATCGGCGACGGCTACGGCCGCGCGCAGATGCCTCAGTTCCACCCGGCCCACGATAGGCACAGCGTATTAATGGCGGTTGATTATGCTCTGGATGAGCAAGAAAACGCCCGTGTCCGACAGCCTGGCCGCAACAGTGCCGTGTGCGGTCAGGAAGGTGCGAGGGACGTGATGGGTGCGGAGCGTAGTGATCGGGCCTCCTCGGCGCCGAGTCGTCGGCGTGTGCTGAAGCTCGCCGGCGCCGGGGCGGCGGGCGGTACGGGCGTCCTGGCGGCCGGCGGGGTGGCCAAAGCGCGGGCCGGCGCGCCCGCGGTAAGGCCCTCCGGCGGCGTGCGGCGCGTGGTGCTGTTCCACATGGACAGCCTGCATCACGAGGCACCCCGGCGCCTCGGCCTGGAGAACGTGCAGCGCCTGGCGGAGCGGGGCACCCAGGTGAACGAGGCACTTCTCATCTCGCCCTGGCACCCCACCGTCAGCGGCTATCTGCCGCTCTCCACCACATCTTTCCCGAACCCGACCACCTTCGCGGGCTCGCTGTTCGTCGGCCCCGCCGAGGAACAGCGTTATCTCCAGCACGGCTTCGGGGGGTTCACGGCGCACATCGCCAACAGCGAGGCGTACCGCTCCCTCAACCCCGGCTTCGACTTCACCCGCCTCAACGGCGACGACACCGACGCGGACAACGTACGCCTCGGTCTGCGCCTGCTGCGCGAGCACGACGGGCTCACCTTCATGCGGCTGCTGCTCCAGGACACCAACGCGGCCAGTCAGGAGGTCGCCAACGCCCCGGCCGGCGTGCCCTGGGCGCGCGACATCTACGCCGGGGGGTCTCCGTACCCCGCGGTGGTGCGCAGGGCCGACGCGCTGCTCGGTACGTTTCTCGACGGGCTGGAGCGGCTGGGCATGGTCGACGACACGCTGCTCGTCCTGCTCGCCGACGGCCAGTCGCGGCTCGGCTGGCATCCCGTCCAGGCCGAGGACTCCTGGCGTACCCCCCTCGTCTTCGCGGGCCCCGGGGTGGCTCAGGGCGGCAGCATCCCGTACGCCGAGAACATCGACATCGCCCCCACCGTGGCTGCTCTCGCGCGGGTCCCCGCGCCCAGCGACGACGGCGGCTCCGGGCGGGTGCTGGGCGAGATACGGACGGACGGCCCCCCGGGTACGCGCCTCGCCCGCCCGCCCCGTCGCGTCGAGCGGATCAACCGGCAGATCGCCGAGTACCTCCGCCTGGCGGGATGGCTGCACGTCCATGCCCGCGACTATCCCTACCTGGATGTCCAGCTGATGCGCGCCAGCAACGGCACGCTGTCCGACGCACAGTTCTGGGGCCTCGACCGCATCGACGAGTGGCCCCAGGCCGGGTCGATCGACCGGATGATCCAGGACAACGACGACGTACTCGGCACGCTGCGCCAGGCCCTCCGGGACTCCGGCGCCCCGGCGCTGCCGACGCCCGCCACGCCGAAGGGGCGCGCGGCGCACTCGTCGTGATCCCGGAGTCCGATACCGTCCGGGCACTGATCAGAGAGCCGGTCACCGCCCCGTGCCGTCGGAGGCACCGTGTCGGCGTCTGCCGGGCTGCGGTGCTCCTGCCGCAGCCGGTCCGCCTCTTCCAGGATCGTGTTGAGTCGTTGCTGCCGCAGCGTGAGTGCAGGTTCCGGTATCCGGGTCGCAAGCCGTTGCCGGACCGGGATGTGGGTGCGGGATACGTGCTGCATACGGGATCCAGTGGGAGTAGCTGCCGCAGGAACTCGGCTTCGGCTCGGGCACGACGTGCTGGCGTCGGCTGCGGGACTGGAACGAGGCGGGTGTGTGGCAGCGGCTGCATGAGGTGCTGCTGGCCGAGTTGAACTGGCGGCGAAGGTGGACCGGTCGCGCTGCGTGGTCGACTCCTCCCACGTCAGAGCTCTGAAAGGGGGCGGCAAACGGGCCCCTCGAAGGTCGACCGGGGCCGGGCCGGCTCGAAAAACTCGTCGAGGCGCTGCGCACGGTCGGCTGCGACCAAGTCGAGGTGCACGACGAGCCGGCCACACCGTACGGCTACCAGGGCGACGCCCGCCCGGAGCAAACCGAGGTGGTCATCCGCCGCGCCCACATCGGCCGCGCGAGCAACGACATCGGCTCCGCCCGGCAACCGGACGGCTCGTACGAGGCGATCATCAGCGAGTACGACCTGCACAGGCACGGCCCCGCCTGGCTGACCAGGCTCAGCCAGTCCTACGGCCACGCCGCCGCCCAGCGCTACGCGGTCGACCACGGCTACGACGTGGCGACCGACGAGATCCAGCAAGACGGCACCCGCCGCCTCACCCTGCGCCGCACCAACTGACTACACGGATGCGACACACCAGCCCGTTCCGCTGGCGAAGGCCCATACGCTGGGCTGGATGTGTCGTTCACGTTCATCAGAGGTCTTCCTTCGGTACGCCGGAGAGGGGAGAGGCAACCCGCCTCGGCCGTGGCCGGCGACGGCCACGAGGACGCCGTGGGGCAGCCGCCGTGCGGGTCCGTGCGTGGATCAGCCGAGTTTCGTGAGCGCCGCTGGAGATCCGAGGCGGGAGTTCGGCAGCTACAGCAGCTGCCCGACCACCAGGTTCGTCGCACGGCGAAATCGCAACCAGGCCGCCGTTTTCCCGGGTGTCCGACACCCACGATCCGCCCCGCGGCGTACGCCGGAGGAGCCCCGGGAAGACCCCGGACCCGCCGAGCCACTGGCGCGCATCGCACGAAGGAGGGGGTTCACGATCGTACGGGCATATGGTGTGAATATTGATGAAGTGGGCGGAGTCCTTGGATGAGAGGAAGACTGCCTCGGAGGCAACCGAGTGCTTAGAAGGCGCCTGCTCTATCCGCTGACCAACGGGGGTTGACCTGCGTGTATACAGCTCTCTGACGCGGGCCTTCTGGGCGCGGGGACCCATGGGGAATGACCTGGGCGGCAACAGCGCCTGATTGAGCGGCACATCTGCCGATACAAGCGCGAGCGGCTGGTGTGGGCGGCGCTGCGCCTGGGGCCGCTCGCAGTCAGTACCTACGCCTGGTGCTGCAAGGCGACTGGTCCGGCGCCCTGCCGCACCCCACCAACTGATTAGGGCAGAGCCGACCGCGTTCGGCATGCTCGACGTGCAGGCCCTCGATCGCAGTCACGCGATGGCGCAGAGCACGAGCGTGGTGCCATGAATGCCTGGGTGACGCCTCGCCTGCCTGAGGTCGTCGCCTCGAACAGCTCGCCCGCACGAGTGGACGTTCGCGATTCTCGCCAGCGCCGTCCGGGGGCGGGCGGGGTCTTGCCTTCCCCGAACAGGCTGAGCCTCTACCGAGTCGTCCGCGAACTGCAGACCCCCTGGCCGTCTGGACCGGCGCTTGCCCCACCTGTCACCGCAACACCCCCGACCCCAGACCAACCTGACCAAGCCCTACTAGAAGGGCGGCTCCGGGGCGGGACCACTCCGCGGGCGCGGGGAGCACACTGCGTGGCCAGCCGATTCTCTTCGATCTTGCTGGGTTTTCAAGCACTTGCGTGATTTGGTGCAAATCGTGTGAATGCTAGTAAGGCAGCATCAAGCATCTCAATGAGGGAAGGTTGCCTTGGCTTAAGCCTTCCAGCTCATGGATCCGCCGGCGAGCGGCTCGCAACTCAGCAGACTCGCTCGACGGCGTTCCCGGCCGCCGCCCGTTGTCGATGTCGTCTTGCCGCAATCACTTCGACAACGTGACGGGATGGATGCCGAGCTCCACCGCCGTTCGTTTGGCCTGCTTGCCAGCGCGCACCAGCGCGATGGCACGCGCCCGGAACTTCGGAGGACAGGGACGAGGCATGACTGCCAGCCTTCCGTGAAGGGCTGTCAGTTAGCCACCAGAACTGGAACCTGAGAGGTAGGGCAGGTCAAACCTGTCACCCGAATCTGCATCAGACCCCTTGCCCCTGCGGCAGCCCTAACTGCGGGCACGGCGGGCCCTGTCCGAACGACGAGTGCAACGGTCACGACATGCACACGATGCGCAACCCGACCACCGAAACAGACGTGGCTGCGTGGCAGGACCACTTCGACTGCTCCGAGGGCTGCGGCGCAAGCTTCGTCGACATCGCCCTCCCTTCCCACCCCTGGGGCGAAGTCGACATCGACGCGGGGGTGACGGTCTACCCCGGCGTCTCCCACTACGAACTCGGGGTTACCCATAGACGCCCCTCAGGGCGTCGGTGCTCAGGCCCATCGCGGCGGCCGGTGGCGGCGCCCGCCGGGGGCTGAGCGCGTTGCGCCCGAACGTGAGGCTGCCGTCCACACCCGGGGTGTGGACGGCAGCCTGAGGGTTCGCCGTGGTCGTTACCTGAGGGTCACCGCCTTGGTCGAGGTCTGCACCACGCGGTTGCCGTCCCGGTCCCACGCCTCGGCCCGCAGGCTCACGGAGCCCTTGGTCTGGGCGAGCGTCGGGTAGTCCAACGCGGCGGTGTAGACGCCGGTGCTCGTCCTACGGACGCCGGCGGTGCGCCAGGTGGCGCCGTCGTCGGTGCTGTAGGAGAGCTTCAGGCCGGCGATCGCGGGCATGGCGGTCGTGGCCGGCGGGTGGCTGACGTTGACGGTGAAGGTGTGCCGGTGGCCGGCGCGGACAGTGTTGTCCAGGTCCAGACTCCGGTCCATGTCGTAGCCGACGAAGATCAACGGCTGGGGGCTGCAGGGGCCGGAGCTGATCCCCGGGTAGCAGATGTGGCCGGGCCCTGTGGTGTCCTTCTCCTCCGCCTTGGAGCGGAACGTCCACACGTTGCTCAGGCCCGCCCCGCTCTGCTCGAGACGGTAGGTGGCCTCCTCCTTGGCCATGGTGAACGCCGGCACCCCGGGAATCGAGATCGGTGTGCGCGCGAGTTCCTCGCCGTTCTTGAACATCCGGGCGTTGGTGTTCACGAACCCGCCGCCGTCGTAGTAACGACCGCTTCCCCGGACGAAGTTGTACACGGGGGCGAAGACGTCACCCACTCGGCAGAACGAGCAGAGATCGGGGTGCTCCACACCGGGGACGGTCTCCGCCAACGCCACGCCGGGCGTCCTGGGGGTGGTGAGCCAGTCACGCGTGGTGCGAGTCGGACGGTCTATGACGGTCTTGACGTTGTCCTGGTCGGAGCCCTGGACCCACGCTTTGCGGAGCACGTCGGAGGCGAGGCCGCCGAAGTACTCGGTGCGGGCGGAGGGCCGGGCGAAGTTCAGCGCCGTCGCGAAGGACATCCGCTCGATGGGCTTGTAGGTGTGCCACGCCTCCACCGCGGTCTCCGTGCCGTTCCCGTGGTACCGGGAGTTGACGGTGGCCAGGGTGCGCGGGGTGTACGCGTAGGTGAGGTCAGCCGGGATCTGCTGCTCCTCGTACTGGTGGAGCTGGTAGGTGTAGTCGATGTTCGGGTTGCTGGTGACCTCGACGGTGACCGGCCCCTTCTCGAGCTGCGTGCGCAGGGCGTTGCCCTCGGCGGGAACGACCTGGGCCACGGGCAGCGCGAGTTTGGTGCTGTACATGTCGAAGGTCGGCACCGAGCACCCCGGGTGCACCTGGTTGGAGAAGAGGAGGATACCGACGGCACCCGCCGCCTTCAGTTGGTCGACCTTGTTGTTGTCCAGGACGCAGCCCCAGTAGGGACCGTCCTCGGGGTCGGGGCTCTGCATCAGCAGGGCGATCCGGCCCTTGACCGGGGCGGCGGCGATCTCCTCAGGGCTGCCCAGGCCGACGAAGGCCAATTCTCGCTGTTGTTTCCCCTTCGGGAACGGGGTCAGGTTCAGGCCCGGGATCTTCGCGTCCCCGTCGGTGTACCCGAACTGGTAGGCGTGAAGGGAGGACCTCTCGGGCGCCGCGACGTCCAGGTCGAGCTGCTTGTTGGTGAAGGTGAGCCGGGACGAGAAGAGGAACGTGCCCTTGGTGGTCCGCTGGGTGGGCGTGACGAAGGTCCGACCGTTGTACAGGCCCATGGACCCCGTCGTCAGCACCCGGCCGTCCCACGCGGTGCGCACGGTGACCAGCGTCGCCATGGCCCAGTCCTTGTTGACCGGGCTGGGGGTCTTGACATCCAGGAGTACAGCCTTGGACGCGTCCAGGGTGACCTCGGCCCCTGCCTCGGGGACGGCGACCTCGGGGTTGACCAGGTGCGTCAGCGAGCCCGGCCCACCGTCCACGGTGTTCGCCGAGACGGAGCCCTGCACCTTGTACGTCCCGGGCTCGACCATGTACTTGAGGGTGCCAGGGCCCACCAGCACCGCGCCGGACCCCGGGACACCGGCGACGCCGGGGACGTCCACGGCCATCACGCTCATGGTGGTCAGGCCCATGTCGGCGAGCTGCCCGTCGCGGTCGAGGGTCCGGATGGTGAGGGGCACCTTCTTCGCGTCGCGTTGCATGCCGACGGCGGTGGTGACGTGGGTGCCGGTGTCGCTGGTGGCGACGACGTTGCCGACGTAGGAGCCCTTGACCAGGCCGTCGGGGTTCAGGGTGACGGTGAGGTCGGCGATGGAGTGGGCCGGGACGGTGAGAGTCTGCGCGCTTGTGGTCAGCTTCCCGTCCAGGGCGCCGTCCTGGCCGCGCAGCGAGGCCGCGATGGTCAGGGTGACGTCGGTGTCGCCGTCGTTGGCGTAGGTGACCTTCCGGTCCCGCGGGTCGTTCTGGTCGAACGGCACGACCCCGAAGTCCACGCTCCCCGTGGTCGCGGTCACCTTCTGGGAGGTGGCGCGGGCCACGTCGAGGCGGCCGGCGCCCTGCTCGTACGCGGTGTGCCCGGCGTCCTTCGACGTCGACATCAGCGCCGTCTTCAGCCGGGACCACGACCAGTCCGGGTGCTGCTGCGCGAGGATCGCCGCGGCGCCCGCCACGTGCGGCGTCGCCATCGACGTGCCGTTCGCGCTGGTGTAGCGCTCGTCCACCGGGGTGCCCATGGTGGTGCCCGCGGCCTTGGCCGCGACGATGCCCACGCCCGGCGCGGCGATGTCCGGCTTCAGAGCCAGGTCACCGAAGCGGGGGCCACGGCTGGAGAAGTTCGCCAGGCCATCGGACTTGTCGGTGGCAGCCACGGTCAACGCGGAGGCCGCCGCGCCCGGGGTGCCGACGGTTTCCTTGCCGGGGCCTTCGTTGCCGGCGGCGATCACGAACAGGGCGCCGGTGGAGGCGCTCAGCTCGTTGACGGCCTGCGACAGCACGTCGGAGCCGTCGGTGGGGCTACCGCCCAGGCTCATCGACACGATCTTGGCGTCGGCCTCCTGGGTGGCCCACTCCATGCCGGCGATGATGCTTGAGGTGGGGCCCTGTCCGGCGTTGCTCAGGACCTTGCCGACGGCGAGTTGGGCGCCGGGGGCGACGCCTTTGTGGGAGCCGTCGGAGGCGGCGCCGGTGCCAGCGATGGTGGCGGCGACGTGGGTGCCGTGGCCGTGGCCGTCGGCCACCTCCTGCCCGGCGATGAAGCTCTTGGAGACGGTGACCTTGCCGGCGACGTCGGGGTGGGTGGCGTCGATGCCGGTGTCCAGGACGGCGACGGTGACGCCCTTGCCGTCCAGGCCGTTCTTCCACGCCTCGGGGGCGCCGATCAGTGGGACGCTCTTGTCGAGGGCGGCCTCGACCTTGTCGTCCAGCCACACCTTGGCCACGCCGCCGGCCAGCGCCTTCGGGGCCTTAGCCGTCGGGGAGGCGGGCAGGTTCCCGCGCAGGGCCTTCCAGAAGTCGTCAGCGTCGCCCTTGTCGACCTTGACGGCGGCGCCGTTGATGCTGGGCAGCGACAGCGGAGCGGTGGACGCGGGCAGCGCCTGCGCGGTGCGGGCGACCGACGTCTGCCTGACGTTGTCGGCGTAGGTCACGATGACCGGCAGCTGCTTGGCCTTGTTGTCGGCGAAGCCCGCCTTGGCCAGGTGACCGACGTCGAACAGCTTCCGCTCGAGGATGCCGGCGTCCACCGCCGGTTGGGCGTCGTCCGGGATGACGAACGTCCCGTCCGGGCCGGACTCGGTGAAGAACGTCGGGATGTGGCCGTCCGAACGCGGCTGTGGGTCCGCGGTGACCGAGGAGAGCCCGTCGGCGCCCTGGGTCAGGTGCACGGTGTCGCCGGTGATCAGGGTGACCGACCAGGTGCCGCTGCTCAGGCCGGGTATCCGGGCGACGTTCCCCTGGGTGTCGGCCGGGGGCGTGTCGCCGGCGTCGGCGACGGCCGGCGAGGTCAGGGGGGTCATCACCCCGGTGACCACCGCCGCGACGGCGACGCCGATCAGGAGGCGGCGTCTCGGCTGACGCCGGGGACTACCGGGAGATCTGCTGCTGGACATGGTGTGTCCCTGCCTTCTTCGGGGGGAGGTGGCACGCGCGATCAGACGTCAACCCATCCGTCCTCGTCCGGTTCCTCCGGCGACCTCCCGGGCCCGGGTGCCGCCGGTCGCGCGCCCGGGACCGCGTCCGGTTCCGGGCGTTCCTCCGGTGCCACGGCCCCCTCGGGCCGCATGGACGGTGACACCGGACGGGCGTCCGCCTCGTCGGCGGGGTCGGAGCCGTCAGGGTTGGCTGGCTGCGTCGGATTGAGCACCGAGCCAGCATCACCGCCACGACGGCCCACCCACCATGCGGAAGACCCCGTGTTTATCCCGGGTGCACCCCCGTGGAAAACCTCACCGGACCCCGAACCACCCGCGGGTGACCGCCTTGTCGGTCCGTCAGCGGGCCGTGTTCAACCGGTGCGCCAGCTCCGTGCGGGAGCGCAGTCCCAGTTTCCGCAGTACCGCGCCCAGGTGGCCCTCCACCGTGCGGTCGGAGAGGAACAGTGCCTCGCCGATCTCCTTGTTGGTCATGCCGCTGGCTGCCAGGTCGGCGACCTGGCGTTCCCGCGGGGACAGTTCCGTGCCGTAGCTGGGGCGCCCGCCGCGGTTCCGCGACGGCGGCGCCAGGTCGTGGTCGCGGGCCAGGCGGGTAGCCCGGTCCAGGTCCCAGTGGGCGCCGAGCCGCTGGTAGGTGT
>NZ_JACBXC010000570.1 GCF_013870535.1 Streptomyces phytophilus
CGGGCGACCGGCCGGAACTCAGCCCTTCGCCGCCTCGATAATCGCGGCGTGCGGCGAGACATGCAGCACCCGGGACGACGCCAGCCCCGCCTTGCGCATCAGCTCCTCGTACTCCGCCTGCGTCCTGCCCTTGCCGTTCAGCACGGTCAGCATCGTCATGTCCACCGTCTTGCTCGGATGCGGCTCGTTGCCCTCCGGCACCAGCGCGTTGACCATGAGCAGCCGGCCGTCGTCCGGCATGGCGCGCCGGCACATCTCCAGGATCTGCACGCACTTCTCGTCCGGCCAACTCGCCAGCACGTGCTTCAGCAGATAGACGTCGCCCCCCTCCGGCACCGCCGAGAAGAAGTCGCCCCCCACCGCACTCCACCGGCCCGCCAACTCCGGCTCGTCCAGCACATGGCCGGCCACCACCGGTTCGAGATCCATCAGCGTGCCCTCAAGATGCGGATTGCGCCGCAGAATGGCCCGCAACTGCCCGCCGCGACCGCCGCCGACGTCCACCACCTTGCGCGCCGACCCGAAGTCGTACGCCGCGGCGACCTGATCGCTCAACGCCTCCGAGAACGACGCCATACTCGTGTCGAACTTCATGCCCAGCTCGCGGTTCGCGAACAGATACTGGTAGAAGGGCATACCGAAAGCGTCCTCGAAAGGATTCCCCCCGGTACGCATCGCGTCGACGAGCCCCGTCGCCGACCGCAAGAAGATGTCGTGACCGTGCACATCCACGTAGGCGCGCATCGACCCCGGCACATCGTCACGCAGCAACCCCGCAAGCGGCGTCAGCGCGAACCGGCCGTCGTCCTCCTGCCGGAAAACACCGTGGGCCGCCAGATAGCGCAGCACCCGCGCCAGATGCGAGGCGTCGAGCCCCGCCTCCGCGGCCAGGTCGTCCGCACTGCGCGGACCGTCGGCCAGCAGATCCGCGATCCGCCAGTGCGCCGCCGCATGCAGCGCGGCAGACCGCAGATAGCCGACCGATAAATCAATCAACTGCTCGGTGAGATCGGTAGATTCGTCCATGCGCACACCCTAGGTCGCAGATGCGACCGCCGACAGGCGCCGTCACCAGCAGATTCCTGCTACAGCCCGCCACAGCCGCGAGGCCCCCTACGCGAAAACGATACCGAGACCGGCGAGATCCGCCCTGATGTCGATCGCCGTGATCCTGCCGTTCTCCGCCGCGAAACAGAACGCCACATGCGGCCGCCCGCGCACCAGCCACACCAGCCCCGCCGCACCGTCGATCCGCGCCGGCGCAGGATTCCACGTCCGCCCCGCGAACACCCGCGTCACCGCATCCGCCCCGCGGATCTCCGCCACATCCGTGATCGGATGCATCCCGCGCATCCCCGCCTCCAGACTCATCCGCACCGCCGCCGCATCCGTACGCAACACGATGTCCGGATCCAGCATCGCCAGCAGCGCCTCGAAATTCCCCTCCCGGGACGCCGCGAGAAAAGCCGTCGCCAGCTCCGACTTCCCCGGCGCGAAAGAGCCCGCGGCGTCGTACACGCCGAAACTCTCCCCCCGCCGCTCCGACGGAGTCGACCGCCGCACACGGCGCCGCGCCCGGCTGGCCAACTGCCGGGCCGCCGCGGGGGAGCGGTCGACTATCGCCGCGATCTCCTCGAAGGGCACCGCGAACATGTCGTGCAGCACGAACGCCAGCCGCTCCGCCGGCGTCAACGTGTCGAGGACGACCAGCAGCGCCAACCCGACCGAGTCGGCGATGACCGCCTCCTCCTCCGGATCGTCCGGCGGCAGATCGTCCCGCGGACCGCCCCCGTCCGTCGTGTCCATCGGCAACTCCGACCGCGACCTGCGGGACTTCAGCATGTTCAGCGACACCCGGGCGACGATCGTCGTGACCCAGCCACCGAAGTTCTCCACCTTGCCGACATCCGAGCGGCTGAGCCGGATCCACGCCTCCTGGACGGCGTCGTCGGCCTCCGCGACCGAACCCAGCATCCGGTACGCCACCGCGCGCAACCGGGGCCGGTCGCTCTCGAAGCGCTCCGCCAGCCAGTCTTGTCCATTCGTCAACGCTCCGGTCCTCTCCCCGCAACCAGTCATGTATCTGACCGGCGGGAACACACCGATGTGACGAACCCGCGAGGACACCGGCCCCAGGGCCGCCGGCCCGCATCCCGCCCCCGCTACCGTGACCGGATGCGCGAAACCCCCGAAGAACTCCGCCGGCTCCAGGAACTCCTCGACACCTCCCTGACCCGCTCCACCGGCCACCTGCGCTCGATCATCAGGACCGACCGCACGCTGACCGCGGAACAGCTCACCCGGGTACTCACCGGCATGTGCACCCTCGCCCTGTCGACCGTGACCGCCAAGGGCGAACCCCGCATCAGCGGCGCCGACGGCCACTTCCTCCACGGCACCTGGTACTTCGGCACCGCCCGCACCGCGGCCAAGGCCCGGCACCTCGCCGCCCGCCCCGCCGCCAGCGCGGCCCACATGCGCGGCGAGGAACTCGGCGTGTTCACCCACGGCGACGCGGTCACCCTCAACCCCGAGAGCGGGGAGCCCGACCCCGCATGGCCGGAACTCCTCGCGTACTTCAAGGACTTCTACGGCGAGGACGCCTTCCGCTGGGACGAGGAGGTCGTCTTCTACCGCCTCGACCCGCACTGGATGACGGTCTTCGCGCCGGACGCGGCCGGGCTGGGCGTCGCGTAGCGGCGGCTTCCGGGCGTACGGCACAAGGGCCGAAGGGGCCGTTCCGGATGCCCTCTCGGCACGCCCGCCGCGGGGCGCTACGCGCATAACCTCCTGCCGAATCGAGACATGGGGGGTTCGCAACATGCGCAACCACGCAGCCGTCACCGCCATCGCCGCCGCCGGCGGCGCGCTGGCGATGCTCGCCGCCACTCCGGCCCAGGCCGCCGAGTACAGCTCGCCGCTGAAGGTCCGCGGCGTCCAGTACGACGCGCCCGGCCGGGACTCCAACAGGTGTTCCGGCGGGAACACGCACAAGGAGTACCTCGCGATCAAGAACTACTCGTCCAGCCGGACCGTGAACCTGAAAGGATGGGTCGTCAAGGACGCCGCCGGCAACCGCTTCAAGTTCCGCGCGAACCACTACCTCCAGCCCGGCGACCAGGTGAAGCTGCGGGGCGGGAACGGCCGCGACTCCGACGCCGACAACGTCGTCTACCGCGACAACTGCAACTTCATGTGGAACAACGACAAGGACACGATCTACCTCGTCAAGTCCAGCGGCAGCCGCGCGGACGTGCACAAGTACACCAAGAGCCGCAACGACCGGGACGGCAACGGCTATATCACCTACCACGGCTGAGGACGGGGCGGCGGACCCTCGGCGCGGGTGCCGTAGGCGGTGGCGATGTCTCGCTGACGATGACGGTCATCTGTCATCCGTCAGATGTCATCGGTCAGTCGTCAGGCTGCGCGCCGGGGGTGGCCGCGAGTGCGGTGGCGAAGTGGCGCGCGAGGGTCGTCGGGTGGGTGATCGCCGTGCCGACCACCACCGCGTACGCGCCTCGCGCCAGCGCCTCCGCCGCCTCGGCCGGCGTGCCGATCCGGCCCTCCGCCAGCACCGGCACCCGCACCCCCGCCGCCAGCCGCTCGACCAGGTCGAGGTCCGGGCCGCCGCCGGGGGCGGGGGAGCGGAGGGTGTAGCCGGAGAGAGTGGTGCCGATCAGGTCGGCGCCCAAGCCCGCCGCCCGCAGCCCCTCTTCGTACGTCGAGACATCGGCCATCACGAGCCTGCCCACCCGGCGCACCGCGTCGAACGACTCCGCGACCTCCCGGCCGTCCGGGCGCGGCCGGTCCGTGG
>NZ_JACBXC010000571.1 GCF_013870535.1 Streptomyces phytophilus
CGTGGTGCCGGGGGGCCGCTCTCACCGCCCACCGGCTGTTCGGGGCCCGCCACGGCGATCTGCACTCCCTGGTCCGCCAGGGCCTGCAGCTCGGTGACCGCGCGCTCGTCGTTCGGCGGCGGCTCGTCCGTGACCAGCCGCGTGATCACGTCGGTGGGCACCGTCTGGAACATGGTGTCGGTGCCCAGCTTGGAGTGGTCCGCGAGCACCACGACCTCCGCCGCGGCCTGCACCAGCGCCCGGTCGACGCTCGCCGAGAGCATGTTGGAGGTGGACAGCCCGCGCTCGGCGGTCAGCCCGCTGCCGGAGAGGAACGCGCGCGAGACGCGCAGCCCCTGGAGCGACTGCTCCGCTCCGCTGCCCACCAGCGCGTAGTTGCTGCCGCGCAGCGTGCCGCCGGTCATGACGACCTCGACCCGGTTCGCGTGCGCGAGCGCCTGGGCGACGAGCAGGGAGTTGGTCACGACGGTCAGGCCGGGGATGCGCGCGAGCCGGCGGGCCAGCTCCTGCGTCGTCGTCCCGGCACCGACGACGACGGCCTCGCCCTCCTCGACGAATCCGGCGGCCAGATCGGCGATCGCGGTCTTCTCCGCGGTCGCGAGATGTGATTTCTGTGGGAAGCCGGACTCACGGGTGAAACCGCCCGGGAGGACCGCCCCTCCGTGCCTTCGGTCCAGCAGCCCTTCGGCTTCGAGGGCGCGCACGTCTCGGCGCACGGTCACCTCGGAGGTCTGTACGACTCGGGCGAGCTCTCGGAGCGATACGGCCCCATTGGCCCGTACCATTTCCAGGATCAACTGACGACGTTCTGCAGCGAACACGAAACCGACAGTAACGCCAAAGACCGTGTTCTTTCAGCCGCTTGCGTCGATGAGAAGAAAATGCTCCTTGGCGACATCTGAAGGTGGTATAGGCGCTCGGTTGCCCCACGGGCACCACCGCCGCCGGCCCCGGTCCGGGCCTAGTCGTCGCCCCCCGGCTTGCTCGCCTGGAGCTGCCGCGCGACCTCCGCGATCGACCCCGACAGCGAGGGATAGACGGTGAACGCCTTGGCGATCTGTTCGACGGTCAGATTGTTGTCGACGGCGATCGAGATGGGGTGGATCAGCTCGCTGGCGCGCGGCGCGACCACCACGCCGCCCACCACGATCCCGGTGCCGGGGCGGCAGACGAGCTTCACGAATCCGTCCCGTACCCCCTGCATCTTGGCCCGCGGGTTGCGCAGCAACGGAAGTTTCATCACCCGTGCATCAATGCGCCCCTCGTCCACATCCGACTGCTGGTAACCCACGGTGGCAATCTCGGGGTCCGTGAACACATTCGCCGAGACCGTCTTCAGCCGCAGCGGCGCGACCGTCTCGCCGAGGAAGTGGTACATCGCGATCCGGCCCTGCATCGCCGCCACCGAGGCGAGCGCGAAGACGCCCGTGCAGTCGCCCGCCGCGTAGATGCCCGGCGCGCTCGTGCGCGACACCTTGTCGGTCCAGATGTGCCCGGAGTCCGTCAGCCGCACCCCGGCCTCCTCCAGGCCGATGCCCCGGGTGTTGGGCACCGCGCCGACCGCCATCAGGCAGTGCGAACCGGTGATCACCCGGCCGTCGTCGAGCGTCACCTCGACCCGGTCGCCCACGCGCTTGGCGCTCTGCGCGCGGGAGCGGCTCATCACGTTCATGCCGCGGCGCCGGAAGACGTCCTCCAGCACCGCCGCCGCGTCCGGGTCCTCGCCCGGCAGCACCCGGTCCCGGCTGGAGACCAGGGTGACCCGCGAGCCGAGCGCCTGGTACGCGCCCGCGAACTCCGCGCCGGTGACGCCGGAGCCGACGACGATCAGCTCCTCGGGCAGCTCGTCGAGGTCGTAGACCTGCTTCCAGTTCAGGATCCGCTCGCCGTCGGGCTGCGCGTCGGGCAGCTCGCGCGGGCTGCCGCCGGTGGCGAGCAGCACCGCGTCCGCGACCAGCTCCTCCTCGGCGGCGCCGGTCACGTGCACCGTGCGGGAGCCGTCCGGGGCCTGCTGCGGCGAGACGCTCGCCCGGCCGCGTACGACCCGGCCGCCCGCCCGCGTCACGTTCGTGGTGATGTCGTCGGACTGGGCCAGCGCCAGCCGCTTCACCCGGGCGTTCACCTTGCCCAGGTCCACGCCGACGACGCGGGCGGCCTGCTTGTCGGGCGGGGTGTCGTCCGCGACGATGATGCCCAGCTCCTCGTACGAGGAGTCGAAGGTCGTCATCACCTCCGCGGTGGCGATCAGCGTCTTCGACGGCACGCAGTCGGTGAGCACCGACGCACCGCCCAGGCCGTCGCAGTCGACGACCGTCACCTCCGCGCCGAGCTGCGCGGCGACGAGCGCCGCCTCATACCCGCCGGGGCCTCCACCGATGATCACGATCCGAGTCACGTACCCCATTGTCCCCCGCCGCCGCCCACGGCTCCCGCGCGGGGCGGCGGGTGTCCGGTGCCGGCCAGTGGGGGGCCGCTTCTACGCGCGTAGGGGGTGACGGGCTAGGCTCGTCGCGTGAACGCATCCACTCCGCACGCCGCGCCCGACGCGGCGGCCGCAGCCGACCGCCTCCGCGAGCTCACCGGGGCCGACTCCCACGACATCGCGCTCGTGATGGGCTCCGGCTGGGTGCCCGCGGCGGAAGCGCTGGGCGCGCCAGAGCACGAGCTGCGCGTCACCGACCTGCCCGGCTTCCCGCCGCCCGCGGTGGAGGGCCACGCCGGGCGGATCCGCTCGTACCGCCTGGGCGGCAGACGGGCGCTGGTCTTCCTCGGCCGTACGCACTACTACGAGGGCCACGGCGTCGCCTCCGTCGCGCACGGCGTGCGCACGGCCGCGGCGGCGGGCTGCAAGACCGTGGTGCTCACCAACGGCTGCGGCGGGCTGCGCGAGGGCATGCGCCCCGGCCAGCCGGTCCTGATCGGCGACCACATCAATCTCACCGCGACCTCCCCCATCGAGGGCGCGCGCTTCGTCGACCTGACGGACCTGTACTCGCCGCGGCTGCGGGCGCTGTGCAAGCAGGTGGACCCCAGCCTGGAGGAGGGCGTCTACGCCCAGCTCCCGGGCCCGCACTACGAGACGCCGGCCGAGATCGAGATGCTCCGCCGCGCCGGCGCCGACCTGGTGGGCATGTCGACGGTCCTGGAGGCCATCGCGGCCCGCGAGGCGGGCGCCGAGGTGCTGGGGATCTCGCTGGTCACGAATCTGGCGGCGGGCATGACCGGCGAGCCGCTGAGCCACGAGGAAGTGCTCCGGGCGGGGCGCGACTCGGCGGCGCGGATGGGCGGGCTGCTGGCCGAGGTGCTGCGGCGGGTGTGAGGACTCCGGGCGGTACGCGCCGATGCGGTACGGGCCGGGGCGTACGCCGCGGCGGCCGAAGAGGACGACGAGGACGACAGTGACTGAGGACGGCGACAGGTGACCACGGACGCTGCTGGGAACACCGCGGGAGAAGCTGCCGGGACCCCCGCCGGGCTCCTCGCCCGGGCGAGGACGTGGCTGGCCGAGGACCCCGACCCCGACACCCGGGCCGAGCTGGCAGCCCTGCTGGACGCGGCCGACAGCGCCGCGCTCGCGGAGCGCTTCGCCGGCACGCTGCAGTTCGGCACCGCCGGGCTGCGCGGTGAGCTGGGTGCGGGGCCGATGCGGATGAACCGGGCCGTCGTCATCCGCGCCGCCGCCGGGCTGGCCGCGTACCTGGACGAGCAGGGCGCGGGCGGGGGCCTGGTGGTCGTCGGCTACGACGCCCGGCACAAGAGCCGCGCCTTCGCCGAGGACACCGCCGCCGTCATGACCGGCGCCGGCTTCCG
>NZ_JACBXC010000572.1 GCF_013870535.1 Streptomyces phytophilus
GCCCCCGCCCCCGCCCCCGCTGGAAGGCTGGTGGGCGTCAGGCCCGGGTACGTACCCGACGGTCGGCGCCCCCGCGGGGGCGTTGCGCTCCAGGCGGTCCAGCCGGGCCATCACCGATCGCTCGTCCCCGTACGCGCCGGGGAGCAGCACCCGCGCGCAGATCAGCTCAAGCTGCAGCCGCGGCGCGGTGGCGCCGCGCATCTCGGTCAGCCCTTCGTTCACGAGGTCGGCGGCGCGGCTCAACTCGGCCGCGCCGAAGGTGTCGGCCTGGCGCCGCATCCGCTCCAGCACGTCCGCCGGAACATCGATCAGTCCCTTGTCGCCGGCGTCCGGCACGGCGGCGAGGATCACGAGGTCCCGCAGCCGCTCCAGCAGGTCGGTGACGAACCGCCGCGGATCGTGCCCGCCCTCGATCACCTGCTCCACGACCGCGAACGCCGCCGCCCCGTCGCCCGCCGCGAAGGCGTCGACGACGGAGTCGAGCAGGGCGTCGTCCGTATACCCGAGGAGGGCGGTGGCCATGGCGTACGTCACACCCTGCTCGCTGGCGCCGGCGAGCAGTTGGTCCATGACGGACATCGAGTCCCGCACGGAGCCGGCCCCGGCCCGTACGACCAGGGGCAGCACCGTGTCCTCGACGGGGATGGACTCGACGCGGCAGACGTCCGCGAGATAGTCGCGCAGGGTGCCGGGCGGGACGAGGCGGAAGGGATAGTGGTGCGTCCGGGACCGGATGGTCCCGATGACCTTCTCCGGCTCGGTCGTGGCGAAGATGAACTTCAGATGCTCGGGCGGCTCCTCGACCACCTTCAGCAGGGCGTTGAACCCCGCGGAGGTGACCATGTGCGCCTCGTCGACGATGTAGATCTTGTACCGGCTGGCGGCCGGCCCGAAGAACGCCTTCTCGCGCAGCTCACGCGCGTCGTCCACACCGCCGTGCGACGCGGCGTCGATCTCGATGACGTCGATCGACCCCGGCCCGTTCCGCGCGAGGTCCCGGCACGACCGGCACTCCCCGCACGGCTCCGGCGTCGGCCCCCGCTCGCAGTTGAGACACCGGGCGAGGATGCGCGCACTCGTCGTCTTCCCGCAGCCGCGTGGCCCGCTGAACAGATACGCGTGGTTGACCCGCCCGTTCCGCAGCGCCTGCTGCAGGGGGCCGGTCACATGGTCCTGCCCGATGACCTCGCCGAAGGTCTCGGGCCGGTAGCGGCGGTAGAGAGCGAGCTGCGACACGACTACGACGATATCGGTGACCGCCGACAACGGCGCCCACCCACCGAAACCCCCACCCACCCCGCACAAGAAGGTGCCCCCCACGCACCCGCCAGAGCCCACCTACCCTTGCTGCCTTCCGGCCCTGGGGGAGTTCAGCGAGATAGCGCCGCGTGAGGGGCGTGTCCACCTTAACCGATCCCACCCCCGACGAACGAGTTCGCGACCACCCCGCCCTGTCTTGTACTGTGGCCCGCGGAGGATTCGCCTAGTGGCCTAGGGCGCACGCTTGGAAAGCGTGTTGGGTTCACACCCTCACGAGTTCGAATCTCGTATCCTCCGCACCCCGCCTGACCAGGCAAAACGAAGAGCCGAGCCGTGATCACGGCTCGGCTCTTCGGTATGCGCTGGTCCTATTCTTGGTCTCGTTTATTTCCGACATTTCCCGCATTTCGCCTCGGACGTCGCAGCCGTGAGCCTGGGTGAATCCTTCGGTGGGATGCACAAGGTGCCGACGATGCACCATGCTTCAAGCATGTGTGAGACCGGTCTCCGGTCCAGCACAGCGGTACGAGTCCAGAGCGAGGTGTCCCGCATCAGCAAGTCCGGTGGATCAACACTGGCCGCCTGGCTGCGCGGCCCCGGCGCCGCCCGCCTTGGGCGGATCCTCACCCTGCGGGCGGATGCCGTGGCACCGCCGGAGCCCCGGTCGGTCGGCGAACTCGCGGACCGCCTCCAGCGCCCCGGCTCGGTGGCACACGTACTGCCCAGGCTCGCCCTGCCACACCTGCAAGTCGCCGAGGCGCTCGCGGCACTGGGGGCCGTGGAGCACGATGCGCTGGCAGAACTGCTCGGCGCCACGGACGGGGAACTCGCCCGCGGCCTTGACGCGGCCCTGGAGGCGCTGGCCGACCACGCCCTGGTCTGGCCGGACGGCAAGGCGCTGCTACGGATGGCGGCACCGTTGCGGCAGGTGTGGGACTCGCCCCTGGGTCTCGACTCGCCGCTGGCCACACTGCTTGAGGGCACGACCTCCGACGAACTGCGCCGGATACTGGCGGCGCTGGGGATCAAGCCCGGCGGTACGAAGCAGCAGCGGGCGGCGGCCCTGCTGGATCACCACCGCGATCCGGAGCGGATCACCGCGCTGGTCGCACAGGCACCCACGGCCGCCCGGAAGCTGCTTGAGCGCCGGGCGAACACCGCTGCGGAGCAGCCCGAGTTCGCGGTGTTCGGAGTTCCGCGGGACGATTCACAGCCGGGCGCGCGGTGGGCGCTGGAGCGAGGACTCCTCATCCAGGACCGACGTCGATACGGGACCGCCTGTATGCCGGCCGAGGTGGCGCTCGCGCTGCGGGGGGCCGACTGGCACGCCCCGTTCGAGCCCTCCCCGCCCGTCCCTCGTTCGGTGCCCGTCACCACGGCGGAGGTGGACCGGGAGACCGCGGCCGCGGCCATGGCGTTCACCGCTCACGCCGCCTCGGTCCTGGCGGTGTGTGCCACCTCTCCGCTGACGCGGCTGAAGGCCGGCGGCGTCGGGGCACGGGAGCTGTCCCGGGTCGGCAAGTCCGCACAGTGCGACGACATCGTCGTACGCATCACCCTGGAGACGGCGTACGAGGCCGGTCTGCTGGCCCGGGACGGCGCCAAGATCGCGGCCACGAAAGCCTACGACGCCTGGGCGGCCCAGGAACCGGCTGAGCAACTCGCCCTTCTTCTCCAGGTATGGCAGACCCTCGGGCTCACCCCCGCCCAGACCCGCGACGAGGACGGCAAGGCGCTCCCCGCGCTCACCGGAGCCCCGCCCTGCGGCGGCTGCCTCCGGGCCAGGGAAGGGCTTCTCACCGCCATGGCGCGATTCCCGGCGGAGCAAGGAGCGGAGAACACCGCCGAACTCGGACCGTTGACCGCCTGGCACCGCCCGCTCGCCGATCAGCTCCCCCAGGACGCCACGCCGTTCGCCACCTTGATCCGCGAAGCGGAACTGCTCGGCGTACTCGCCCGCGGTGCCCTCTCCCCGGTCGGGGCCGCCCTTCTCGACGACGACACCGAGGGGCTGGCCCTCGTGTGCCGGCGGCTGCTGCCCGCTGCCACGGGAGTCGCCCGCTTCGGTGCCGACCTCACGGCCGTCGTCACCGGAACGCCGACCGCACACCTCGCCTCGCTCCTCGATTCCGTCGCCGACCGGGAAGCCGGCGGCACGGCGTCGGTGTGGCGATTCGGTCCTGCCACCATCCGCCGTGCCCTCGATGCCGGCCGTAGCCCCGGCGCCCTCACGTCCGACCTGGCCGCCGTCGCCGTCGAGCCGCTGCCCCAGCCGCTGTCGTACCTGATCCAGGACGCCGCGCGCGGCCACGGCCGGGTACGCGTCGCCTCCGCGACCTGCGTGATCCACGGCGAGGAGCCCGCCCTCCTCACCGAACTGGTCGCCCGCCGTGGGCTCGCCGGGCTCGGTCTGCGGCAGCTGGCACCGACGGTGCTCGTGAGCCGCGCCCCGCTCGACGAGAGCCTCGCGGCGCTCCGGGCCGCCGGATACGCCCCGGTCGCCGAGGCCGCTGACGGGACGGTCCGT
>NZ_JACBXC010000573.1 GCF_013870535.1 Streptomyces phytophilus
CGTACACGAGGGCGGCCCGGTTCTCCGGGATCAGCCGCGCCTTGGCGACGGCCTGCACCTCCTCGGCACTCACGCCGAGGATCCGCTCGACCGCGCCGAGCGCGAGCTTGGGGTCGCCGAAGAGGACCGCGTAGCGGCAGAACTCGTCCGCCCGGCCGCCGACGGTCGCCAGCCGGTCCAGCCACTCGCGCTCCAGCTGCGCCTGCGCGCGCTCCATCTCCTCGGGCGTCGGCCCCTGTTCGGCGAAGCGGGCCAGCTCCTCGTCGACCGCGTTCTCGATGGCGGGCACCTCGACGCCGCCGGACGCCTTGACGTCCAGCCAGCCGAGCGACGGCGCGCCGGCGAGCCGCAGCATCCCGAACCCGGCCGCCACGGCGCGCCGGTCGCGGCGCACCAGGCGGTTGTAGAGCCGGGAGGACTCGCCGCCGCCGAGCACGGTCAGGGCCAGGTCCGCGGCGTCGGCCTCGCGGGTGCCGTCCTCCGGCAGCCGGTACGAGGCCATCAGCGCCCGCGACGGCACCTCTTCGGCGAGCGGCACGCGCTGCGCGCCGCCGAGGGTGTCGGGCAGCGAGCCGTCGCGCGGGGGCTGCTTGCCCTCGTGCGCGGGGATGGAGCCGAAGTACCGCTGGACCCAGGCGAGCGTCTGCGCGGGGTCGATGTCGCCGACGACGGAGAGCACCGCGTTGCTCGGCGAGTAGTACGTGCGGAAGAACTCCTGGCAGTCCGCGAGCGAGGTGGCGTCCAGGTCGGCCATCGAGCCGATCGGCGTGTGGTGGTACGGGTGCCCGTCGGGGTACGTCATCGCGGCGAGCTTCTCGAACGCCGTGCCGTACGGGACGTTGTCGTACCGCTGCCGGCGCTCGTTCTTCACCACGTCGCGCTGGTTGTCCAGGCTCTCCTCGGTGAGCGCGGTGAGCAGCGAGCCCATCCGGTCGGCCTCCAGCCACAGCGCCAGTTCGAGCTGGTGGGCCGGCATGGTCTCGAAGTAGTTGGTGCGCTCGAAGCTCGTGGTGCCGTTGAGCGAGCCGCCGGCGGACTGCACCAGCTCGAAGTGGCCGTTGCCGGAGACCTGCGCCGAGCCCTGGAACATGAGGTGCTCGAAGAGGTGGGCGAGGCCGGTGCGGCCGGCCACCTCGTGGCGCGAGCCCACGTCGTACCAGATGCACACCGAGGCGACGGGCGTGAGATGGTCCTCGGAGAGGACGACCCGCAGCCCGTTGTCCAAGCGGTGTTCTTCCAGTGTCAGTCCGCCTGAGTTGGCCTGCGGGGTGGCCGTCTGACCCATGGGCATGGAGTCCCTTCGATCGCTGCTGTACGCGGGACACCGGACGTCCGGTGTCGCGCCCCCACTGTATGCCGGGGGCCGTGCGCCGGGTCGTGGTCGGCGTTGTCGGCGCGTGGGTCCACAATGGGGGCGCACGCCGACCGCCCGTGAACGAGCCGATGAGGAGCAGCAGCCGAGATGGCCCGCCGCAGAAGCAGTGCCCCGCCGCCAGAGGAGTTCGAAGAGCGGATCCTCGACGTCGACGTCGTGGACGAGATGCAGGGCTCCTTCCTTGAATACGCGTACTCGGTCATCTACTCCCGCGCGCTCCCCGACGCCCGCGACGGCCTGAAGCCCGTCCACCGCCGCATCCTGCACCAGATGAACGAGATGGGCCTGCGCCCCGAGCGGTCGTACGTGAAGTGCGCGCGCGTCGTCGGCGAGGTGATGGGCCGGCTGCACCCGCACGGCGACTCCGCCATCTACGACGCGCTGGTGCGCATGGCGCAGCCGTTCTCGATGCGGCTGCCGCTGGTCGACGGCCACGGCAACTTCGGCTCCCTCGGCAACGACGACCCGCCCGCGGCCATGCGGTACACGGAGTGCCGCCCCGCGCCCGCCGCCACGCTCATGGTGGAGTCGATCGACGAGGACACCGTCGACTTCGCCCCCAACTACGACGGCAGCGAGCAGGAGCCCGTCGCCCTGCCGTCCGCCTTCCCCAACCTGCTGGTGAACGGCGCCTCGGGGATCGCGGTCGGCATGGCGACCAACATGCCGCCGCACAACCTCGGTGAGGTCGTCGCCGCCGCGCGGCACCTGATCCGGCACCCGGGCGCCGACCTGGAGACCCTGATGCGGTACGTGCCGGGTCCCGATCTGCCCACCGGCGGCCGGGTCGTCGGCCTCGACGGCATCCGGGACGCGTACGAGACGGGCCGCGGCAGCTTCAAGATCCGCGCCACCGCGACGGTGGAGCAGGTCTCGGCGCGCCGCAAGGGCATCGTCGTCACCGAGCTGCCCTTCACCGTCGGCCCGGAGAAGGTCCGCGCCAAGGTCAAGGACCTCATCGGGGCGAAGCGGCTGCAGGGCATCGCCGACCTGAAGGACCTCACCGACCGCGCGCACGGCCTGCGGCTGGTCTTCGAGATCAAGAACGGCTTCCACCCCGAGGCCGTGCTGGAGCAGTTGTACAAGCTGACGCCGATGGAGGAGACCTTCGGCATCAACAACGTCGCGCTCGTCGACGGCCAGCCGCTCACGCTGGGTCTGAAGGAGCTGCTGGAGGTCTTCCTCGACCACCGCTTCACGGTGGTGCGGCGCCGCAGCGAGTTCCGCCGCACCAAGCGCCGCGACCGGCTGCACCTGGTGGAGGGCCTGCTCGTCGCGCTGCTCGACATCGACGAGGTCATCCGCATCATCCGGGCCAGCGAGAACGCCGCGCAGGCCAAGGAGCGGCTGATCGGCCACTTCTCGCTCTCCGAGATCCAGACGCAGTACATCCTGGACACGCCGCTGCGCCGGCTGACGAAGTTCGACCGGCTGGAGCTGGAGTCCGAGCGGGACCGGCTGACGGCGGAGATCGCCGAGCTGACGCGGATCCTGGAGTCGGACGCGGAGCTGCGCAAGCTGGTGTCCGGGGAGCTGTCGGCGGTGGCGAAGAAGTACGGCAGCGAGCGCCGCACGGTGCTGCTGGAGGCCGGCGGGGCGCCGGCCGCGGCGGTGCCGCTGGAGATGTCCGACGACCCGTGCCGGGTGCTGATGTCGTCCACGGGGCTGCTGGCCCGTACCGCCAACGGCGACCCCTTCGGCGAGCCGGCGCCCGCGAAGCGCGTCAAGCACGACGTGATCGTCTCCGCCGTGCCGACGACGTCGCGGGCGCACATCGGGGCGGTGACCTCGGAGGGCCGGCTGCTGCGGGTGTCGGTGATCGACCTGCCGGTGCTGCCGGAGACCGCGGCCCGGCCCAGCCTGGCCGGGGGCGCGGCGGTGTCGGAGTTCCTGACGCTGGCGGACGGCGAGACGGTCGTCTGCCTCACCACGCTCGACGAGTCCTCCCCCGGCCTGGCGCTCGGCACCGAGCAGGGCGTGGTCAAGCGGGTGGTGCCGGACTACCCGTCGAACAAGGAGGAGTTGGAGGTCGTCACGCTCAAGGACGGCGACCGGATCGTCGGCGCGGCGGAGCTGCGTACCGGCGAGGAGGACCTCGTGTTCGTCACCAGCGACGCGCAGTTGCTGCGCTATCCCGCGGGGCAGGTGCGGCCGCAGGGCCGGCCGGCGGGCGGCATGGCGGGCGTGAAGCTGGCGTCGGGGGCGAAGGTCGTCGCGTTCCACGTGGTCGACCCCGCCGCGGAGGCGGCGGTGCTGACGGTCGCGGGCTCCACCGGAGCACTGGACGGTGCGTGGGTGCAGACGGCGAAGCTGACGCCGTTCGACCAGTACCCGCGGAAGGGCCGGGCGACGGGCGGCGTGCGCTGCCAGCGGTTCCTGAAGGGCGAGGACTGCCTGACGTTCGCCTGGG
>NZ_JACBXC010000574.1 GCF_013870535.1 Streptomyces phytophilus
CGGCGACATCCGGCTCGACGTCGCCGTCCAGGCCGAACCCGAACTGCGCATCGTCGGCGAACGCCTCACCGGCGCCGGCCACACCCTCCTCGCCACCGCACTGCGCGACCCCCGCCGCGACCGCGTCCAGGCGGCCTGGCACACCGCGGGCGCCGCCCCCGTCACCCGCGCCCCGCTGCCCGACGACCGGCTCGGCACCGCACTCTTACCACTGCGCGTCGGCGGCCGTACGGACGGCGAGCGGCTCGTGCTCGCCGCCGCGGAACAAGCCGTCCTCGCACTGCGCTCCGTCTACCCCTGCGACCCGCACCCCGCGCACATGCGCGCCGCCACGGCCGTGCCGATCGGCGGCGAACAACTCGCCCCCGACTGCCGCAACCTCCCCGCGGTGCTCCGCCGCGTACGTGACGAATGCGGCACCCGGCACGCGGCACTCCTGGACGCGCTGCGCGGCGGCTGCGCGGGCCCGGTGCACGACCTGACGACGGAGGAGTACGGGGACGGGCTGGTGCGGGCGGTGGTGCAGCGCGAACCGGGCCGGCGCAGCACACCGGTCGAGACGCTGGGCGACGGGGAGTTGCGCTACCTCGCGCTGGCGCTGGTGCTGCTCACCGGGCCCGGGGTGCTGGCCGTGGACCCGGCCTCGGAGGTGCTGCCGGCGCGGCAGGTGCTGACGGTGCTGGCGGACGGGCTCGACCGGTGCCTGGACGCGCGGCAGGCGCGGGAACTGGTGGCGCTGTGCGGGCGGATGGCGGAGCGCGGGCACATCCGGGTGGTGGGCTCCGTGAGCGACGCGGCGCTGGCGGAGGCGGAGTGCGCAACGGCGGTCGCCCTGCCGAACCGGCCGGCACCGCGGCGGGAGGGAGCGGCCCCGGCGACGGGGACGCCGACGGGGTGAGGGGACGTCTGGCGGCTGTCAGATTTCAGATTTCGGAATCTGTCAGTCGTCAGGCAGTGTCTGTCAGTCGTCAGGCCGTGCGAAATGGTGTTGCGGACCGCGGGCCGGGCCCGGACAGTTGGCGGATGCCACTCACCGTGCGGGCGGCGCGGCTCGACGACGTCCCCGCCATCTGTGCGCTCCTGAACGAGATCGACGTCCTGGAGGTCGGCCGCCCGGAGACGGACCTGCACACCGTCGAGGAGGACTTGGGGCACCCCGAGGCCGACCTCCCGCAGAACTCGTGGCTGGCCTTCGACGCCGCCGGCGCCCTCGTCGCGTACGGGCTGCTCTGGGACGAATCGTACGCCGAGCGCATCGACGTCGACCACTACGTGCTGCCCGGCCACCAGGACGCCGGGCTGCGGCTGCTGGAGCTGATGGAGGCCCGGGCCGCGGCGAAGGCCGCCGCCAACGGCGTCCGCCGGGCCGTCGTCCACCTGCACCTCAACACCGCGCCGACGATGGACACCGCGCTCCTCGACGCCCGCGGCTGGCACGTCGTACGCCGTTACCACGTCCTGACCCGCGAACTCACCCCCGCCCCGGCCCCGGTCCCGGCCCCGCCGCCCGGCGTGCGGCTGCGCGACTGCACCGCCGAGCCCGACCGCCGCCGCGTACACGCCCTGCTCCAGCGCGCCATGTCCGAGCACTTCGACTTCCAGCCGCACAGCTACGAGACCTGGCTGGCCGACCCCGCCAACGCCGGCCTCGACTGGTCGCTCGTCTGGATCGCCCACGTCGACGGCCTCGGCGACGCCGGCGCCCTGCTGGCGCGCAACGACCGCGAGGCGATGGGCTGGATCTCCACCCTCGGAGTCCTGCCCGAGGCCCGCGGCCGCGGCCTGGGCGGCCTGCTGCTGCGGCACGCCTTCGCGGCCTTCGCCGGGCGGGGGCGGAAGACCGTCGGGCTCGGCGTCGACACCGGCAACGAGTCCGGCGCGCCGGCGCTCTACGAGCGGCACGGCATGGTCGTGTACTTCGCGGTGGACACCTGGGAGATCACACTGCCCGCGGCGGCTGACGCGGCCGACGCCACCGGTGACGTACGAACGACAGCGAAACGGAGTGCACATGCCCCTCGAATGCCGGACCGCACTGGTCACCGGCGTGAGCCGGGAACAGGGAATCGGGTTCGCCATCGCCCGCCGGCTGCTGGACGGCGGCGCGCGCGTGTTCGCGCACGGCTGGACGCCGCACGACGACGAGATGCCCTGGGGCGCCGACCGCGGCGGCACCGCGGCCGTCACCGCCGCGCTCGGCGGCGAGGGCGACCGCCTCGCCTACGCGCACGCCGACCTCGCAGAACCGGCCGCCCCCGCCGCGCTGCTGGCCGCGGCGGGGGAGCGGTACGGGATGGTGGACACGCTCGTCGTCAACCACGCCCGCAGCTCCACGTACGACCTGGAGAAGCTGACGGCCGCCGAGCTGGACCTGTGCTGGGCGGTGAACGTCCGCGCCACGCTGCTGCTGGTGCAGGCGTACGCCGAGCAGTACGACGCGGCGGCGGGGAAGGAGCGGGGCGGCGGCCGGGTCGTGCTGTTCACCTCCGGCCAGCATCTGGCGCCGATGAGCCAGGAGATCCCGTACGCCGCCACGAAGGGTGCGCTCCAGCAGTTGACGCTGACGCTCTCCGACAGCCTCGTCGACCGCGGTATCACCGTGAACTGCGTCAACCCCGGCCCCACGGACACGGGCTGGGCGGGCGAGGAACTGGCGGCGCAGGTGGGGCGGGCGCTGCCGCGCGGGACGTGGAACACCCCGGACGAGGCGGCGGCCGTGGTACGGCTGCTCCTGGGCGACGACGCGGCGACGATCACGGGCAACACGGTCGACGCGGAGTCGGGCTTCCGGCGCTGGGTGTACTAGGCCCGGCTCGTGGGGCGGTCGGGTCGTGGGGCGGCCGGGTCGTGGGCGGGCCCCGGTCGTGGGCGGGCCGGGGGGCGGACGCCGGGTGGTAGACAGGAGCGCATGACCGACGACGTGCAGGCTCTGCAGAAGCGGCTCGCGGCGTTCGCCGCGGCCCGGGACTGGGAGCAGTACCACACCCCGAAGAACCTGGCCGCGGCGCTGAGCGTGGAGGCCGCGGAGCTGGTGGAGATCTTCCAGTGGCTGACGCCGGAGGAGTCCGCGCGGATCATGGCGGACCCGGACGCGGCGCACCGGGTGACGGACGAGGTCGCGGACGTGCTGGCGTACCTGCTGCAGTTCTGCTCGGCGGTGGGGGTGGACCCGCTGGCGGCGCTGGCGGCGAAGATCGAGCGCAACGAGGAGCGCTTCCCGCCGTCGCGGACGGCGCTCGCGGTGGCCGCGGCCGCCGCCAGGGCGCTGCGGTAGAGCAGGGAGCCGAGGCTGACCCTGCGTACGCCCAGCGCGGCCAGCTCGGCGACGGTGGGTCCGGTCGGCGCGTACAGGATGTTCAGCGGGACGGTGAGGGTCGCCGCCAGGGCGGCGATCCCGTCCGGATCGGACAGCCCCGGCACGAACACCCCGTCCGCACCGGCCTGTTCGTACACGGCGAGGCGCTCGCCGGTCTCGTCCTTGCGGCAGCCGAGCCAGTGGGTGTCGGTGCGGGCGTTCACGAACAGCGCGGGCGCGGCGGCCCTGACCGCGGCGATCTTCGCGGCGTGCAGCTCGACGGGGGCGAGGGTGCCGTCCGGACGGCCGTCTTCGAGGTTGATCCCGGCGGCGCCCGCGTCGTACAGCCTGCGGGCCAGCCCGGCCACCTCCTCCGGGTCGTCGCTGAAACCGCCCTCGATGTCGACGGTGAAGAGGAAGGAGCCCCGTCCGAGCCGGCGGGCGAGCGCCAAGGTCTCCTCGGCAGTCGCGGCCGCCCCGTCCGGCAGA
>NZ_JACBXC010000575.1 GCF_013870535.1 Streptomyces phytophilus
GCGGAGGGTGGCCGGGTTCAGCGGCACGCAGAGGTGGTACGGGGACGGGGTGGCGAGGGCGGCGTCGAGGAGCTGGAGGCCGTGCTCGGTGCTGAGCGCGGCGTCGCTGCGGGCCACCTCGCTGTCGCCGAGGTGGCTCGTCAGGTCGGTGGTGTGCTTCCAGTAGCCCCAGGCGAGGCTGGTGGTGGGGAGGCCGTGGTGGGTGCGGTGGTGGGCGAGGGTGTCGAGGTAGGTGTTGGCGGCGGCGTAGTTCGCCTGCCCGGGGTTGCCCAGCGTGCCGGCGGCGGAGGAGTAGAGGACGAAGTGGGCGAGATCCAGGTGCCGGGTCGCCTGGTGCAGGTGGTACGCGCCGTCGACCTTCGGTGCCAGGACCGGGTGCAGCGTGTCCGGGGTGAGCTGCGTGAGGATCGTGTCGTCGAGCACGCCGGGGGTGTGGACGACGGCGGTCAGCGGGTGCCGCTCGTCGACGGAGGCGACGAGGGCGTGCACGGCTTCGGGGTCGGTGGTGTCGCAGGCGGTGACGGTCACCTGGGCGCCGAGCGCGCCGAGTTCCTCGCAGAGGGCGGCGGCGTTGGGGTGGTCGGGGCCGCTTCGTGAGGCGAGGTGCAGGTGGCGTACGCCGTGCTCGGTGACCAGGTGACGGGCCGTCAGGCTGGCCAGCCCACCGGTGCCGCCGGTGATGAGCACGGTGCCGTCCGGGTCGAGCTGCCGGGGGAGCGTGAGGATCAGCTTGCCCGTGTGCCGGGCCTGGCTCAGGTGCCGTAGCGCGTGCGGGGCGTGGCGTACGTCGAAGCAGGTGGTCCGCGGCGGCGTAAGACGGCCCTCGGCGAACAGCTCGGCCAGGTGGACCAGCATCTCCTGGATGCGGTCCGGACCGGCCTCGATCAGGTCGAAGTTCTGGTAGCGGACCCGGTGTTCGGCCTCGACTGTCTGCGGGTCGCGGATGTCGGTCTTGCCCATCTCCAGGAACCGGCCGCCGGGGCGCAGCAGGCGCAGCGACGCGTCGGTGAACTCGTGGGCGAGGGCGTTGAGGACGACGTCGACACCCTGGTTCGGGGTGTGGGTGCGGAAGTGCTCCTCGAAGTCGAGGGACCGGCTGGAGGCGATGTGGTGCTCGTCGAGCCCCTGCGCGTACAGCAGGTGGTGCTTGCCCGGGCTGGCGGTCGCGTAGACGTCGGCGCCCCAGTGGCGGGCGAGTTGGAGCGCGGCGGAGCCGACACCGCCGGTCGCGGCGTGCAGCAGCAGCGACTCCCCGGCTTCCAGGCCGCCGAGGTCCTTGAGCCCGTAGTACGCGGTGAGGTACGCCACCGGGATCCCGGCCGCGTCGGTGAAGGACCACCGCTCGGGGAGGGCGGTGACCATGCGGTGGTCGGTGACCGTCTGCGCGCCGACGCCGTTCGGGAACATGCCCATGACGCGGTCGCCGACGGCGACGTTGGCGACGTCGGCGCCGATCTCGGTCACGACACCGGCGCCCTCGCTGGCGAGCAGCGCCTCGCCCGGGTACATGCCGAGGGTGATCAGGACGTCGCGGAAGTTGAGCCCGATGGCCCGTACCGCGACCCGCACCTGATGCGGTGCCAGCTCCTCGGGGAGCTGCGGGTTGGGCAGGAGGGCCAGGTTGTCGAACGTGCCGGAGGCGGTCTTGTCCAGCCGCCAGGACTGCTCGCCCGCGGGGATCGCCAGCGCGTCGGCGGCGCCGTCGGCGGAGCGGGCCAGCCGGGGGACGAGGAGCTGCTCGTGGCGGACGGCGAGCTGCGGCTCGCCGGTGGCCAGGGCGTCGAGCAGGTGGGGGACGGCGGCGGGGTCGCCGCCGGTGACCGCGTCGGGAGCGGTGTCCGTGTCGACGAGGTGGATGCGGTCCGGGTTCTCGTTCTGGGCGGTACGGACCATGCCCCACAGCGGCGCGTGCGGGAGGTGGACGTCGTCGGCCGGGTTGGTGGCGACGGCGCGGTGGGTGAGGACCGCGAGGCGGCGGTCCGTCCGGTCGTTGGCGGCCAGCCAGCCCTGTAGATGGGTCAGCAGCGCCTCCGCCGCGGCGTGCGCGGCGACGGGGCCGTCCTCCTCGGCGGGAGCGGCGACATACAGGTCCACCCGCTCCGGTGCCACCGGCTCGGCCCGCTCGGCCTGCTCGGCGGCGGTTGCGTTCCAGGCGAGGTGGAACAGGCTGTTGCGCGTAGCGGCGCCCGCGTGGGCGGCACCGGTGAGCGCCGAGGCGTCGACCGGGCGGGAGTTGAGCGCGGTGACGGTCGCGACGGGCGCGCCCGAAGGATCCCAGGTGTGCAGGGTCAGGTCGTGGCCGTGCTCGCCGGTGGGGACGAGGGTGGCGCGCAGATGAGTGGCGCCGGCGGCGTGGACGGTGACGCCGGTCCAGGCGAACGGCAGCCGGAGCCGGCCGTCCGTGTCGTCCTTGCCGAGGTTCTGCGCCGCCAGTGGGTGGAGGGCCGCGTCGAGGAGCGCGGGGTGGATGGTGTGGCCGGAGGCGTCGGTGTCCTCGGGGAGGGCGATCTCGGCGTGGAGGGTGCCGTCGGTGCCGCGCCAGGCGGCGGTGACGCCCTGGAAGGCGGGCCCGTACTCGTAGCCCGCCGCGTGCAGCCGGGGGTAGAGGTCGGTGACCTCCACGGGCTCCGCCCCCGCGGGCGGCCACTGGGTCAGCGCCTGTGCCCGGTCGGCAGCGGCGTCGCCGGCGGTGAGGATGCCGGTGGCGTGGCAGGTCCAGGGCTCCGGCTCGGCGTCGTCGGCGGTGTGGCGGCGCGAGTGGATCGTCACCTGCCACCGGCCCACGCCCTCGCCCTCCGGCCCGGGTTGGGGAGCGGTGGTGACCTGCACGTCGTGGGTGTCGGCCCCGTCCAGGGTGAGCGGCGCGTGCAGCGTCAGCTCTTGCAGGTGGGTGGCGCCGGTGTGGTCGCCGGTGTGCAGGGCGAGGTCCACGAGGGCGGTGCCGGGGAGGAGGGCCGTACCGGCGACGGCGTGATCGGCCAGCCAGGGGTGCGTGTGGAGACCGACCCGGCCGGTGAAGACCGTCGTACCGGCGGAGCCGGCGCCGCCCCCGGTCGTGTCCGCGAGTTGGACGGCGGCACCGAGGAGGGCGTGCGCGGTCCCGAGCTGACCGAGGTCGGTGGCGCTGGTGAGCGCGGCGGGGGCGTCGAGCCAGAAGGGGCGGTGCTGGAACGGGTAGGTCGGGAGAACGGGGACCTTCGCCGCGGTCTCGGGGAGGTGCGGGGCGAGGTCGGCGGGGTGGTGGTGGGCGTGGAGAGCGGTGAGGGCGGCGAGGTGGGTGCGGGCCTCGTCCGGCAGGTGGGGGGTGCTGCGGACGCCGCCGGGGAGGTGGGGGGTGAGGGTGGGGTGGGGTGCCACCTCGGTGAACAGACTGATGGCGTTGTCGTCGGTGAGGTGGGTGATGCCTTGGTGGAAGTGGACGGGTTGGCGGATGTGCTGGGTCCAGTAGGCGGGGTCGTGGTGTTGTTCGGTGGTGGCGGGCTTGCCGGTGACGTTGGAGAGGACGGGGATGTCGGCGTTGCCGAGGGTGTGGCGGGCGAAGAGGTCCGTGAGGTGGGTGGTGAAGGCGTCGAGGATGGGTTCGGTGTGTGCGGTGTGGAAGGCGTGCGCGACCTTCAGCGCCTTGGTGCGAATGCCCGCCTCGGTCAGCTCGCGTGCCAGCTCCTCCAGCGTGTCGAGAGGCCCGGCCAGGGCGGTGGAGACCTCGGAGTTGTACGCGGCGATGGCCACGGAGGGGTGGCGCTGGACGTACAGGGCGAGGGTGTCGGCGTCGGTGTTG
>NZ_JACBXC010000576.1 GCF_013870535.1 Streptomyces phytophilus
AAGACGAGGTTCAGGCGTGACCGCCGAGACGACCAGCACGATGACCTTCCACCCCCGCCCGCAGGGCGGCGACGCCCGGCCCTGGGCCTTCCCGGCGCCCGACCGCGGCACCCTCGCCAACGGGCTCACGGTGCTCACCTGCCACCGCCCCGGCCAGCAGGTCGTCGCCGTCGAGGTGTGCCTCGCCGCGCCGCTGGACGCCGAGCCCGCCGGGCTCGACGGCGTCGCCATGATCATGGCGCGGGCCTTCTCCGAGGGCACGGACACGCACACCGCCGAGGAGTTCGCCGCAGAACTGGAGCGCAGCGGCGCCACCATGGACGCGCACGCCGACCACCCCGGCGTCCGCGTCTCCCTGGAGGTGCCCGTCTCGCGGCTGCGCCGCGGCCTGACGCTGCTCGCCGACGCGCTGCGCGCGCCCGCCTTCCCGGACGGCGAGATCGAGCGGCTGGTCGCCAACCGGCTCGACGAGATCCCGCACGAGCTGGCCAACCCCGGCCGGCGCGCCGCGATGGCGCTGTACGCCGAGCTGTTCGACGCCGGCGACCGCCTCTCGCGCCCCCGCTGGGGCACGGAGGAGTCCGTCGCGCGGATCGACGCCGCGTCCGTACGGGCCTTCTACGACGCCCACGTCCGGCCCGCCACCGCCACCGTCGTGGTCGTCGGCGACCTGACCGGCGCCGACGTCGACGACGCGCTGGCCGCCACGCTGGGCACCTGGACCGGCACCCCCGCCGAGGCCCGCGCGCTGCCACCGGTGGCCGCGGACGACACCGGCCGGGTCGTCATCGTCGACCGCCCGGGCGCGGTGCAGACGCAGATGCTCGTCGGCCGCGTCGGCGCCGACCGGCACGACGCCGTCTGGCCCGCGCAGCTCCTGGGCACGTACTGCCTCGGCGGCACCCTCACCTCCCGCCTGGACGTCGTGCTGCGCGAGGAGAAGGGCTACACCTACGGCGTACGGGCCTCGGCCCAGTCGCTGCGCTCCCCGGCCGACGGCACCGGGGCCGCGCTGCTGGCCGTCGGCGGCTCCGTGGAGACGGACGTGACGGGCCCGGCGCTGGCCGACACCTGGCAGGTGCTGCGCTCGCTGGCCGACGGGCTGACCGACGCCGAGCGGGACGCGGCGGCCGACTTCCTGGTCGGCGTCGCCCCGCTGCGGTACGAGACGTCGGCGGCGGTCGCCGGCACGCTGGCCGACCAGGTCGAGCAGCAGCTCCCGGACGACTACCAGGCCCGGCAGTACGCCCGGCTCGCCGACACCGGCACGGTGGAGGCCACGGCTGCGGTGCTGAGCGCGTTCCCCACGGACCGGCTCGTCACCGTGCTCGTCGGCGACGCGGAGAAGATCGCCGAGCCGGTGCGGGAGCTGGGCATCGGTGAGGTCAGGGTCGTCTCGGGCTGACCGCCGGCTTTTCCGCGTACCGCGGTAAAAGGCCCGTAGCAGTCCGGAAAGAGCCCGGCGGTACCGCCGGGCTCTTTCCCGTTCCTGCCGTAATTCGCATACCACTGCCATACTGTTCACCCGGCGGCGCTGAGGGGCGTGGATGATGCGGTGTGCGCGGTGAACGGCGGTATTTCCCAGGCGGTGTGCACGGCGATCCGCGACGACATCGTCTCCGGATTCTTCGCCCAGGGCGCCCGGCTCGCCGAGGAGCACCTCGCGCGCCGGTACGGCGTCTCGCGGGTGCCGGTCCGCGAGGCGCTGCGCACGCTGGAGTCGGAGGGCTTCGTCACCACGAAGCGGCACGCCGGCGCCTGTGTCGCCGAGCCCACCGTGCAGGACGCCGCCGACCTGCTGGAGATACGCGCGCTGCTGGAGCCGCTGGGCGCCGCCCGCGCGGCCCAGCGGCGTACGGAGGCCCATCTGAAGGTGCTGCACGGCCTGGTGCGGCTGGGCAGGGAGCGGGCCGAGCGCGGGCACGTCGCGGAGTTGCCGTCGCTGAGCACGTGGTTCCACGAGACGCTGGCGCAGGCCACCGGCAGCCGCAGCCTGGCCGCGCTGCTGGTGCAGGTGCGCCGGAAGGTGTCCTGGCTGTACGGGCCCTCGCCGGCGGTGCGGACGGTGGAGGCGTGGGACGAGCACGGCGCGATCGCCGACGCCGTGGCGCGCGGTTACGCGGAGCGGGCCAGGGGTCTCGCGGCGGCGCACCTGGAACGCTCGACGGCCGCGTACGAATTGCGCAGAACGGTGCGGGTGAGTTCCCGGAAACATGCCGTAAACACGGGAAGCGATCAGCCGTAACAATGACGTGCCGGGTGGAAATCGGCGGCGCGGGCGGAAAGCCGGGCCCGTCGGAATTCGCCCCGCGGTAATCGGCCAATTCCGTCCGGCGGTGGGGTGCGGATTCGCCCGCGTACGGGCGTCAGACGGCTTCGGGCAGTTCGTCCAGGCCCTCCGCGACCAGCTTCGCCAGCCGGTCGAGCGCGGGGTCCGAGGCGTCGTCCTCCGAGGCGAGGACGATCTCGTCGCCGCCCTTGGCGCCCAGGCCCAGCACGGCCAGCATGGAGGCGGCGTTGACGGCGTTGCCGTCGGCGGCCTTCGCGATCGTCACCGGGACGCCGGCGGCGGTGGCCGCCCGTACGAAGATCGACGCGGGACGGGCGTGCAGCCCCTCGGCCCAGCCGACGGTGACGCGGCGCTCAACCATGGTGTTGCCCTTCCATCGTTCTAGTTGTCTAGACCATTCTTGCACGCGCGCCGAACCGGCCGGACCGCGGCCGGCCTGTGCTTTACGTCCCCGAGCGGGCCCTGCGCCGCCCGCCCCGGCCGCCCGCGGGACCCGGCACGCCCGGCGAGGTCACCTCAGACTGCCCTGCCGCGCCCGCTCCCGCCAGCGTGCGCGGACCGTAACCTGGGCCCCATGGCCACCCCGTCGGCACACGAGTACCCCACCCACTGGGAGGCCGACGTCGTGCTGCGCGACGGCGGCACCGCACAGGTCAGGCCGATCGTCCCGGACGACGCCGACCGGCTCGTCGCGTTCTTCGACCGGGTCTCCGACGAGTCCAAGTACCTGCGCTTCTTCGCCCCGCACCCGCAGCTCTCCGCCAAGGACGTACACCGCTTCACCCACCACGACTACGTCGACCGGGTGGGCCTGGCCGCCGTCGTCGGCGACGCCTTCATCGCCACCGTGCGCTACGACCGCACCGAGCCCGCCGCCGACGGGGCCACGCAGGCCGAGGTGGCCTTCCTCGTCCAGGACGACCAGCAGGGCCGCGGCGTCGCCTCCGCGCTGCTGGAACACATCGCCGCCTGCGCCCGCGAGCGCGGCGTGCGCCGCTTCGCCGCCGACGTGCTGCCCGCCAACAGCCGCATGATGAAGGTGTTCACGGACGCCGGCTACACCCAGAAGCGCAGCTTCGAGGACGGCGTCGTGCGGCTGGAGTTCGAGCTGGAGCCCACCGAGCGGTCGCTCGCCGTCATGCACGGCCGCGAACAGCGCGCCGAGGCCCGCTCCGTACAGCGGCTGCTCGCCCCGCGCTCCGTCGCCGTGATCGGCGTCGGCCGCCGCCCCGGGGGCGTCGGCCGCACCGTCCTCGCCAACCTCCTCGCCGCCGGCTTCACCGGCCGGCTCTACGCCGTGAACCACGCCTACCCCGCGGACCAGGAGACGCTCCTGCCCGAGGACGTCCCCGCACGCCGCTCCGTACGCGACATCGACGAACCCGTCGACCTCGCCGTCGTCGCCGTGCCCGCCGCCCGCGTCCCCGGCGTCGTCGACGACTGCGGCGAACAGGGCGTCCAGGGGCTCGTCGT
>NZ_JACBXC010000577.1 GCF_013870535.1 Streptomyces phytophilus
TGGCTCCCGCCTCTCCCGGTCGGTCTCTTACGGGTCGGCAGGCCCGGGCGGCGGCGGTGCGGTCGCGGGGACCTGGCGGGCCCCGCGACCGCTCGCCGCGCTAGCGGGTGACCGTCACCCGGTCCCCCTCGGTGACGCCGTTGACCGTCACCGTCAGGGTGACCGTCCCCGGCCGCAGCCCCGTCACCTCGCCGGTGGCCGGGTCGTACGCCGCGATGTCGCCCCGGTCCGCCGAGCGCGGCGGCCCGATGTGCAGCCGGTCCGTACCCGACCAGTCCGCGCTGACCGGCCAGGCCACCGGCACCTGCCGCGCGCCCTGCGCGAGGGAAGCCGTCGCCGCGGCCGAGCGGCCCGCGCGGACCTCCTCGGGCGCGGTCACCGTGAGCCCGTCCACGTGCGGCCGGGTCTGCACGGAGACCCAGTCGGGCAGCCCGCGGTACGGCGCGTTCCGCGCCTGCTGCTGCTCGCCGCGCGACACCGCGTCGACGCCGATCAGCGACCAGCCGGAGAACCCGCCCTCGCCGGGCGGGGTGGCCGGGGCCTTCCCGGAGTTGCCGTTGATCAGGTACGGCACCCCGTCGACGTGCTCGGCGTGGAACGTGCCGACGTGTCCGCCGACGAACGCCGCGCCCTTGCCCGTACGGGCCCGGAAGTCCGCGAGCCAGCCCTCCAGCACCCGCGCCTCCTTGCGGTCGCTGAGCTGGCTGGCGCGCTGCGCGGTCGGATCGCGCGGCGGGACGTGCTGGACGACGGTCGCCGAGCGCACCGACGGGTCCTCCGCCGCCGCCTCCAACTGCCGCTTCAGCTCGGCGATCTGCGCGTAGCCGCCGCCGCGGAGCGTCAGCGAGGAGGTGTCGAGGGTCAGGAAGCGGGTGCCCTTGTGGTCGAACGTCCGCTGCGCGGGGCCGAACTCGGCGACGAAGTTGGCGACCGAGCCGCCCATCACCTCGTGGTTGCCCGGCACGTAGTACCAGGGGACCGCGTCGCCCAGCTCTTCCTGAAGTATCCCGCGGGCGAACTTCAGGTCCTCGGGCGAACCCTCGTCGACCAGGTCGCCGTTGACGACGAGGAAGTCCGGCCGGGCCGCCCTGATCTCCCGCAGCGTGCGCCGCGTCTGCTTGACGATCGGGCTGTCCGGCTCGCGGGCGACGAACTGCGCGTCGGACATCACCGCGTACCGCCAGTCCCGGTCCGCCGTCTCGGCGCCGGAGTCGATCAGCGGGTCGCGGTGGGCCGGGGTGCGCGGCAGGTCGACCCCGGGCGGGCTCTGCGCGGTCAGTCCGTCTATGACGACCTCGCTGCTGTACTGGCTGGCGGGCTTGGCCTCCGCGAGATAGAAGCGGAAGACGGACAGCGGGTACTGCGTGCCCTCCGGGACCTGGAAGACGACCTGCTTCCAGCCCTGCCAGGTGACGTAGTCGCCGCGCAGCACCAGGTCGGCGCCCGCGCCGTCCTTGAGCTGGAGCGACGGCCAGGCGCCCTTGCCGTCGCCCTTGATCCACAGCCCGAAGCTCAGCGGCTGGCCGGGGATGTCGATGCGCTGCGGCGGCGTGACGTACGCGGCGCGGGTGGCGGTGGACTGGGAGAAGTCGTACGTGATCTTCATCCCGGCGCCCGTGTGCCCCTCGGGCTCCGGGGCCAGCGAGCCGGTGGCGCGGGCGGTGGAGAACGTCCAGTCGGCCGCGTCCTCGAAGTCCGCCAGCTCCGTTTCGGTGAGCCCGACGGTCAGCGCGACGTGCGTGGCCTTGCCCTGCACGGTCGCTTTGAGGACGCCGGATGCCGTCGGCTCGGTGGTGCGGGCGCGTACGGTGAAGCCGCCGCTGCGCGCGTCCGGGGCGATGTCGAACAGCGCGCGGTCGTAGTCGAGGCGTACGTCCGCGGGGTCGACGGGTGCGCTCGCGCCGTGGGCGTCGCGGCCGACGATGCCGAACACCGCCTCGTCCCGCGGGTCGGCGAGGCCGACGCGCTCGCTGGTGGGCGTGATCCGCTCCAGCCGGTCCAGGACGGTCAGTTCGACGCTCCCGGACGCGCCGCCGCGCCGGGCGGTGACCTTCGCGGTGCCGCCGCGGCGGGCGGTGAACGTACCGTCGCCGTCGACGCGGCCGACGTCGCCGCGGTCGCTGGACCACGACGGGCGGCCGGTCGCGGGGCCGTACGTCTCGTCGTAGCCGGCGGCGTCGAGGTCGCGGGTCAGGCCCGGGAAGACGCGGTCGGGGTGGCCGCCGGGCACCGGGTCGACGCCGGGCGCGAGGTCGGGGTCCGCGGCGGTGGTGACGCGGAAGTCCTTGAGCTTGCCGCTGCCGCCGGGGGCGGTGAACGCCAGGCCGTTGGGGACCTCGCGCTCCTCGCCGTCGGACGGCGAGTTCTCCACGAACCGCTCGTCGGAGCCGGGCGCGCGGGCCACGAGGGTGGAGGAGCCGCCGCCGTCGAGGTTCAGCGCGTCGTACGCGCCGAGGGCGTCCATCATCCTGGCCAGCTGCGTGAGCGTGACGCCGCCGGCGTCCGCCTGGCGGCCGTCGACGGTCAGCACGTGCATGGTGCCGCCGTCCTTGGAGAAGCCGACCGCGGTGCGGGGGGCGGCGGTGTTGTTGGGCCGGCCCTCCCAGTCCTGCGGCACGCCGTCCTCGACGAGGACGCCGCGCCCGCCGACCGCGGTACGGGGCACGGGGCCGCCGTCGTCGGTGCGGACGTCGTACTCCACCTGCACCGCGTCGCCCCGCGAGAGCTGGGCGAGGACCTTGGCGCCGGTGTCGCGGCCGACGAGCACCGTGGTGCCTTCGGCTATCGCGCCCTTCCCGGGCCCGGCGGTCACCTCGGCGACCTTGCCGTCCCGCACGGCGACCTCGGTGACCTCGGTGGCGCCGTCGACCGTGAGGGCCCGGTCGGCCTCGCCCCACTGGGCGTTGTACGCGCCGATGCCGTCCGCGGGGACGTTGGCGGCGTTGTGGCCGCCGAGGGGGTGCGTGCCGTCGGGGAGGGTGAGGCTGCCGTCGAAGTACAGGTCGAGCACGCGGCCCGCCTGGTCCGCGCCGACGCCGACCGCCTCGGAGACGCCGGGCGCGGGCGAGTGCGTGGGGCGGCCCTCCTCGACGCCGGGGCCGAGGGGGGCGCCGGTCTCGTTGATGTCGAAGAAGTCGGCGTTGATGGCGGCCACGGTGGTGCGGCCGGGGCCGGGGTCGTGCTCGGCGGCCAGCCTGGAGACGGGGGCGCGCTCGGAGACCTTGCCGCCGAGGTAGTCGACGCGGGTGCCGGCCCCCAGGTCGACGCTGAGCGCGTCGGCCTTGAGCCACTTGTCGGTCTCCAGCCGCTCGAAGGAGGTCAGTTCCATCCCGGGGGCGACGGGCCGGGAGACGGAGGCGATGTCCATGCCCTCGCCGGCGGGCACGGATGCGGGACCGGCGGAGCCGGTCGCGGCGGGCCGCTCCTGGCCGACGGCCGCGGGGGCCCCGAGGAGCAACAAGGAAGCCGCCGCTGCCGCGACGGCTCTGGGTCGGAAGGGTTTACTGCGTACTCCCGCTCTGAGCACGTTTTCTCCTTGGAACGACACGGGAACGCACGCTTCTTGCGCACGGCGGGCCACAGCCTGGCAGTGGAAAGTGGTCTACACCAGAGGGCGCGCGCAAACTCCGACCGAACAATTGCCGCCGCGGGTCCGTCATTTGAGATCCCGTCAGACAGGTCCGTACCAGGTGGGACGGGGGCGGGCGTGTCGGCGTGACAGGGCGGCGGCAGGGGACCCACGGTGCACGTGCCG
>NZ_JACBXC010000578.1 GCF_013870535.1 Streptomyces phytophilus
ACGGGGCGGGTGACGGTGGCGACGGGCCGGGGGCCGGTCCGTACGACGAGGAGTGTGTCCCGTGAGCGCGACGACCCTGGTGTTCGCCACCTTCGTGCTGGGCGCCGGCACGTTCGCCTTCCGCTTCGCGGGCCCCGCGCTGCGCTCCCGCGTGCGGCTGGAGCCGCGGGTCGAGCGGCTGATGACGGTCGCGGCCATCGTGCTGCTGACGGCCCTGGTCGGCACGCAGGCGCTGCTGGACGACGGCGGCTTCGCGGGGGTCGCGCGGCCGGCGGGCGTCGCGGTCGGCGGCGTGCTGGCGTGGCGGCGGGCGCCGTTCGTGGTCGTGGTGGTGGCCGCGGCGGCGACGGCGGCGCTGCTGCGGCTGTGCGGGGTGGACTGACGGAGGCGGCCCCGGCGGCCGGGTCGGGCGCCCGTGATGTCGGGCGGGGGTGTCAGGCGGGGTCGAGGGGGCCGAGGAGCCAGCTTCCGGCCGAGTCGGGGTCGTCGTCGAAGTAGTAGTCGCCGATGGCCGCGAGCAGGTCGCCGGTGCTGACGCGGCCGTCCCCGTCGGCGTCCAGCCGGCGGAAGACCTCGCGGGCGTCGTGCGCCGGGAGGTTCATGAGCGCGCCCGTCCAGCGCACGTGCTCCTCCTGGTCGAGCAGGCCGTCGCCGTCCTCGTCGGCGATCGCCATGATCGCCTCCAGGAACTCCCCGTACCCCGCGGCGAAGTCGCCGGGCGTCTCCAGCAGCCCGGCCGCGAACGCCGCCGCGTACTCGGCCCGGTCGACCCGCCCGTCCCCGTTCGTGTCCGCGGCCCGTACGAGCCGCTCCCACACCCCGAGGCACAGCTCCTCCAGCCGGCGCCGCGCCGGCGAGTCGGGGCCGTGGCCGAACTCTTCGCCCAGCCGGCGGGCTGCGCGCTCGAAGTCCGCGCGGTCGACGTAGCCGTCGCCGTCGGTGTCGTAGGTGCGGAAGCGTCGCGCGAGCTTCCGTGCCAGGTACGTCGATACCTCCACGAGCCGTCCTCTCCGCCGCAGTTGTCGCCGGACACGACGCTACGGGCGGCCCACCGGGGGCACACAGGGCGCCCGGACGGGCGCGCGGTGGCCCGGAGACGGACGGGGAGCCGCCCCCTTTACGGAGAGTGATGAAGCATTTACGATGAGTGCGTGACAGCGCCGAAGGCCGGCGCGGACCGGACGTCACCAGCCAGGGAAAACCGGGGGGTTGTTCGCATGGCCGATCCACTGTCCGCCTCCGTCGTCCTGCGCGCGCTGAAGCGCGAGGGGCTCACGATCGTCGAGCACGGCGAATGGCGCACGCACAACCGCAACCACAAGGGGCCGTGGGGCCCGGTGCACGGCGTGGTCCTCCACCACACGGCCACCTCCGGCACGGACGACAGCGTCCGCCTCTGCTACCGCGGCCGGCCCGACCTGCCGGGCCCGCTCTGCCACGGGGTCGTCGACAAGCAGGGCCGGGTCCACCTCGTCGGCCACGGCCGGGCGAACCACGCCGGGCTGGGCGACGACGAGGTGCTGCGCGCGGTAATCGCCGAGCGGTACGGCGAACGCCCCCCGTCGCCCAACGAGCAGAACACGGACGGCAACGCCCGGTTCTACGGCTTCGAGTGCATCAACCGCGGCGACGGCGAGGACCCGTGGCCGGACGCGCAACTGGAGGCCGCCGAGCGGGCCGCGGCGGCGGTGTGCCGGGCGCACGGGTGGCAGGCGAAGTCGGTGATCGCGCACAAGGAGTGGACGAACCAGAAGATCGACCCGCGCGGGTTCAGCATGCCGGGGATGCGCGAGCGCATCGCGAAACGCCTGGCGGGCAAGCCGGAAGGCGAACCCCCGACCCCACCGGAGCCCCCCGAACCCCGGGGCTCCGCCGACTGATCCGAAGCGGCCGAGCCGACCCACCCGCCCTGCCCAAACCCACCCCGGGAAGCGTCGCCGCCCCCCGCCGGTTGCAGCTGGCAGCAAGCCCGCCAGCCCACCCAGCGGAGGCACCGTGACCGCATCGCCCGCCGACTCCACCGCCCCGCTCCTCGTCCGGGACCTGCCCGCGCCGCCCCCGCTGGTCCACCGGGCGTGGACGGACCCGGATCTGCTGGCGCGCTGGATCGGCCCCCGGGGCTACACGGTCCCGCGGGACACCGTCACCGTGGAGCCGCACGTCGGCGGCCGCTTCGACTACTGCCTGGTCGAGACCGCCGAGACCGCCGAGACCGCCGAAGCCGCCGCCGACGCCGCCGACCGCAACCGCCACTGGCTCCGCAACCACATCACCGAACTGACGGCCCCCCACCTCCTGGTCCTCACCTCGGCCCCGATGCCGGAGTACGGCACCCCCGCCCCGGTCACCACCCGCATCCACCTGACCCCCACCCCACCGGGCACCCGCCTGACGTTCACCCGCCCCTACCCCCGGGACCGCCGCGCCACCGCCCGCGCCACATGGACCACGTCGTTCGACAACCTGGAGGCACTCCTGCACACCCTCACCTGACAATCAGCAGGTACGCCGATACGGCACCGGTGTCGCCGTTGCCGCAACGACTCGGTGTCGCCGCCGCAGGCGGATCCGTATGCCGGCTACGCCCGGTCCGGGCTCTGCCGGACCGGCTCCGCGTCGGGGCGGTCGCCTGGCTCGTCGGGGTCGCCGGATTCTTCGCTCTCGGCGGGCTCGTCGGTCCTGTCGTTCTCTTCGGAGTAGCGCTGCCGTGGCACCGGTGTGCGGACGAACTCCACCTCCGCGTACGGCGGTGTGCGCAGCCACAGCCGGCGGCCCACCGCGAGCCACACCACCCAGCAGAACGCCACCAGGCCCGTCAGCCCCACCAGGGAGTTCGCCAGGAACTCCGTCACCGGCGGATGCTCGACCGTCGCCTTGTCGACCCAGTACGGGCCGCCCCACTTCCAGTCCATCGGGGCGTCCTCGGAGACCTGCGCCCAGATGGTCCAGGCGAATATCCGGCACGCGCCGTACAGGAAGTAGGCGTGGTAGAGCGCGAGCAGGAAGCGGTCGGACAGGCCCACGCGGTGGCGCAGCCAGCCCCAGGCCGGGTCGGCCGGATAGACGTGCTGCTTGAAGTACTTGGCGGTCAGGGAGCGGTAGTTGTACGCGAGCATGGCGAGCCAGAACAGGTCCCAGGCCAGCCCGAGGCTGCCGTAGTACGCCGCGGCGTCGCCGTAGCGGCCCTCCTGGGCGGCGTACGCCCACATGCCCGTCGAGTAGTGCTGGTCGCTGAAGGGGAAGAAGAGCATCACGCCGACGCTGTCGAAGCAGTCGGTCATCACGTGCGCCCACTGGCCGATCAGCAGGCCGAGCGCCCACTCCCGGCTCTTGAAGATCAGCAGCACGGCCAGCGCGAGCACCACGCCCCACGCCAGGGAGTGGGTGAAGCCGACGCCGGGCCAGCCGCGGTGGTAGTCCCAGGCGCTCTCGGGCTTGAAGGAGAAGCTGCCTATCTCGAAGCCGTAGACGGTGCCCTTCGTGCCCATGTCGGGCAGGAAGCAGCCGAGGAGGATCGCCAGGTACGAGACCTTGACCTTGGTGTGCTTGTGGAGGATGTAGCTCTCCAGCTCATGTGCCGCCCAGCTCACCGGTCTTCCCCCTCGTCGTCCCGGTCCTCGCCGTCCCGCCCGCCGTCGTCCTCGGGCCGCCGCCCGGCGCGTACCTTGTCGACGGCCCAGCCGGTGAGGAGGATCGCCGCGATCGCGACCACCGGGCCGCGGGTCCAGGTGAGGATGCCGCGGGT
>NZ_JACBXC010000579.1 GCF_013870535.1 Streptomyces phytophilus
CGGTGGCGGGGCTCGTCGCCGCGCTGCTGGGCCGGATCCCGGCGGCCGGGGACACGGCTGCGCTGCCGGGGTGGCGGCTGGCCGTCCGGCACGTCGACCACCACCGGGCCGCGCTGGTACGGCTGGTGCGTACCGCGGACGCCGCGCCCCCCGTGCCCGCCGCGGCGGGCGCTGGCGGGGCGGAGGGGAGGGCCGCGTGAGCGCGCTCCAACTGGCCTTCGCCGCGCTGCTGGTGCTGGCCAACGGGTTCTTCGTCGGCGCCGAGTTCGCGCTCGTCTCCGTACGGCGCAGCCAGATCGAGCCGCACGCCGCCGCGGGCTCCGCGCGCGCCCGCCGGGTGCTCCACGGGCTGGAGCACCTGCCGCAGATGATGGCCGCCGCGCAGTTCGGCATCACGGTCTGCTCGCTGACCCTCGGAGCCCTCGCCGAACCCGCCATCGCCTCGCTGCTGGAACCCGCCTTCCACGCCGCCCACGTGCCCCACGGCCTCATCCACCCGCTCGGCTACGCCGTCTCGCTGGCCGTCGTCGTCTGCCTCCACCTCGTCGTCGGCGAGATGGTGCCCAAGAACCTGGCGCTGGCCGCCCCCGCCGCGGCGGCGCTGTGGCTCGCGCCCGCGCTCGTCACTTTCGCCCGGCTGTGCCGCCCCGCGACGGCCCTGCTCGGCGCGCTGGCCCGGCACCTCCTGCGGCTCGTGCGGGTGGAGCCGCGCTCCGCGCTCACCTCCGTGTACACCACCGAGCAGCTGACCGACCTGGTCGCCGACTCCCGCGAGGCCGGGCTGCTCGGCGACGGCGAGCAGCGCCGGCTCAACGACGCGCTGGGCCTGGGCTCGCGGCCGGTGACCGACGTGCTGCTCGACCCCGCGTCGATGGTCGCCGTCGACGCCTCCGCCACCCCGCGGCAGGTCGAGGAGCTGACGGTACGCACCGGCTACTCGCGCTTCCCGGTGCGCGGCGCCGGCGGCACCGCCGACCCCGTGTATCTCGGCTATCTGCACGTGAAGGACGTCCTCGACCTGGACGAGCGCGAACGTGCCGTGCCCGCCCACCTGTTCCGGCCGATGGCGGTGCTGCGCCCCGGACTGCCGCTGGACGACGCGCTGGCCGCGATGCGGCGCGGCGCCTCGCATCTGGCGGCGGTCGCGGACCCGGCCGCGCCGGGGCGGGTCCTGGGCCTGGTGGCGCTGGAGGACGTGCTGGAGCTGCTGGTCGGAGAGGTGCGGGACCCGGCACACCGGCTGACGGTGCGTCAGCGTACGGCGGGCGGGACCGCCGCGGAGTCCGTGCCCACCTCGGTCGGCTGACCGGTACGCGGGCGGGTCAGCCGGCGTCCGGCTCCTGCTTCGGCTCGCGGCCGGAGAGTATCTCGCCGTACGCCTGCATCAGGTCCGGCAGCCGCAGCGTCGCCAGGTCCTCGCGGCCCGGCGGCCCCGGGTAGGCCGACAGCCGCAGGTCGCGGTAGGCGCAGCTCTTCTCGTACAGGGTGCGCAGGAAGCGGCCGTTGCCCAGCTCGTCGATCCAGCCCTGGTCGACGACGTGCCCGCAGATGCTGCGCAGCTCCTCGACCGACTCCTCGTCCCACTTGTCGCCGTTCTGCGCGGCCAGCACCTCGCCGATGGCGGTCAGCTCCAGCGGGCGGTAGCTGGGGAAGTCGACGCGCGTCGTGAAGCGGGACGTCAGGCCCGGGTTGCTGGAGAGCAGGCGGTCCATGCCCTTGGGGTAGCCGGCGAGGATGACGACGAGCCGGTCCCGGTTGTCCTCGGCGCGCTTGAGGAGCACCTGGAGGGCTTCGTCTCCGTAGGCGTCGCCGCGGGAGTAGCCGACGCCCGCCAGGCTGTACGCCTCGTCGATGAAGAGGACGCCGCCGAGCGCGGAGTCGATGAGGTCGTTGGCCTTGACCGCCGTCTGGCCGAGGAACTCGCCGACCAGATCCGCCCGGCCGGCCTCCACCAGCCGGTCGCTGGCGAGCAGCCCGAGCGCGTAGAAGACCCGGCCCAGGATGCGCGCCACGGTGGTCTTGCCCGTACCGGAGGGGCCGGAGAAGACGAAGTGCCGCTTCGGCGGCTGCACCGGCAGGCCCTCGCCGGCCCGCAGGCGCGCCATGTTCAGCTGCGCCGACAGCGCCCGCACCTGCCGCTTGACGGGGTCGAGGCCCACCATCCGGTCGAGGTCGGCCAGCGCCTCGGCGAGCATCGCGGGGTCGGCGGCGGCCGGCTGGGGCGCGGAGCCCGCGTGCAGCGAGGCGCGCTCGCGCAGCACGCCGGAGCCGCCGGCCGGGGGCGGCGGGCGCAGCACCTCGTCGGCGGGCACCAGCTCCCGGCCGTCGGGCGCCGGGGGAGCGGGGTCGCCCGGCGCGGTCTCCTGCTCGGCGCCGCCCAGCGACACCGACGCCAGTCCCGGCACCGGGTCCACGCCGTCGAAGTCGTCGAGGCCGTCGATGGCGGCGATCCGGGCCGCGGTGTCCATGAAGGAGGGGTCGACCCGGTGCACCGCCCGGTACAGCGGCAGCGCGGCGGCGCTGCGGCCGGAGCCCTCCTGCGCGCGGGCCAGCCAGTAGCGCAGCTCCTTGCGCTGCGGCTGCTCGCTGCGGCAGCGCATCAGCGCGGCGGAGAGCATCGGCACTGCCTGCCCGTACATCTCCAGCCGCACCCGCGCCATGCCGGCGAACAGCCCCGCCTCGATGCCCAGCAGCGCGTCGTCCGTCAGCGGCACGGTCAGCCGGACGAGCTGCTCCCAGTCCTTGACCAGATACGCGCGGCAGGCGTGCAGGAAGCGCACCTGCGGGTCGGCCTCGGGCGGGGGGCAGGCGGCGAGCGCCTGCTCCAGCTCGGCGACGTGCCGCCCGTCCAGCCAGTGCGAGGCGTGCGCGAGCAGCAGGTCGCGGCCGGAGTCGAGCACGGGCTGCACCCACCAGCCCAGCCAGTACCAGGAGTTGAGGGGGCGGCGGTGCCGGGCGCGCTGCTCGCCGAAGCGGTCGCGGTGCCGGTACATCTCCAGCAGCGCCGTGGCGGTGTCCGCCCGCAGCGCGTGCAGGCCCAGCCAGGCGTCGGCCATCTGCGGATCCAGCCGCACCGCGGACCTGAACTCCTCCTCGGCCCTGGTGTACGCACCCATGGTGTAGGCGTCGACGCCCCGCAGCCAGGCCAGCTCCGCGGGGGCCTCGGGCCCGCGCGCGCCGTTGTCCATCACGTAGCCACCAACCGTTCCCCCGCGGATCTCCCCGGGTCGCTGGTCGGCCGTCCCTCGCGAACTCCCCTGCAGAACAGGGGAGTTGCGGTGAAGACGGCCTGCTCGCATGGTACCCGCGGCGGCGATGCGGGCCGACGGCACGTATCGGACGCGCGCGCGGGGGACCCGACCGCCCGACGCGGTGACCGTGGGTGAGGGGCGCCCGGTCCGTAAGTCATCCCATTGTTCCCTCTTTGGACAGAACGAAGCCCCCGATCACGGGGGAACAATCGGGGGCTTCGCGCGTGAGGCGGTGCCGGTGGGGCCCGCTCACTGAGAACGTAAGTCCTGTACTGCCCCTGGGTCAAGCGGAGTTGGGGCGTGGAGGGGCCTATTCCGGCCGGTGCCGGGACGGGCCCCGCACGGTGTGCGCCCCGCGTGGTCACAGGGCGTGCGCAGGCCCCGGGACCAGCCCGTACGCGTCGTCCCGGCGGACCACCAGAAGGCCGGCGTACGGGCGGGACGGGTCGGCCGAGAAGTGCGCCCGCTCCGCCCGCTCCCAGTCGTC
>NZ_JACBXC010000058.1 GCF_013870535.1 Streptomyces phytophilus
GCCGCCCCCCGCTCCCGGCGCTGGCGCGTCGTCCCCTCGACGCTCGCCGTCCTCGTCCTCGCCGTGGCCGGCTGGACCGTCCTCCCTGACCTCCTCGACGACGACAAGTCGCCCGGCGCCACCGGCAACGGCCCCGGGGCGTCCACCCCCGGCCCCTCCACCTCCTCACCCTCCGAGGAGCCGAAGAAGGAGAACCTGCACACCCCCGCCGGCGCGCGCAAAGTCGTGCGCGCCATGGACAAGGCCATGGGCACGACGAAGGCCATCACCTGCACCCTGTATCCGGATAACGCCGACATCTACGCGGTGTCGGCGGACGGCGAGGTGTACGACGCCTTCGACTACCGGGACGGCAAGGGAGTCAAAGGGCAGAGCGTGGGGCTGATGAACGGCCACACATCGTTCGACGTCGCCGACGTCAACTGGGATGCGCTGCCCCGGCTGATCAAGGTGGCGGAGACCGAGCTGGAGCTGCGGGAGCCGGCGAAGGTCACCCACATCAGTGTGGACGCGGATTCCGACGGCGAGGAGATCGTGGTGTACGCGACCGGCGAGGTCGGCAGCGCGATGCTCACCGCGACCTTCGACGGCAAGATCACCGACCGCACGATGGCGCGTTGACCGCACGCGGCACGGCCGCGGCGTGTGCGCCGCTCCGTACAGCCGGGCTACGGCGCCGTCACGCCGCCAGCTCCGCCGGCAGCGGCTCGGCGTGCAGCACCGTCAGCCCCGACACCGCCCGCGTCAGGCAGACGTAGAGCCGCCGCAGCCCCGTACGCGCGTCGGGCTCCGCCGCGACGATCGCCGCCGGGTCGTCCAGTACGACGTAGTCGTACTCCAGGCCCTTCGCCAGCGACGCCGGGACCAGCGTCAGCCGCGCCTGCGACGTCGTCTCCTCGCCCGGTGACAGGAACGACAGCCCCGCCGCCGCCAGCGCCGCCCCCACGGCGGCCACCCGCCCGTCCGCCGCGATCAGCCCCACCGAGCCCTCCCGGTCCCGCAGCACCGACCCGCACGCCGCCGCCACCGCACCGTCCAGCGAAGCCCCCGGCACCGCCCGCACCGCCAGGTCCCCCGGCGACTCCCTGATCGACGTGGCCTCCGCGAGCCCCGGCGCGATCGACGGCAGCAGCCGCGACGCGTACGCGATGACCTGCCGCGGCACCCGGAACCCCTGCGTCAGCTCCTCGACCACTGCCTCCGGCTTCCCCAGGTGCCGGAGCGCCACCCCCCAGCTCTCCGTCGCCCACGGCGTCGTCCCCTGCGCGATGTCCCCCAGCACCGTCGCCGACCCCGTCGAGCACCGCCGCCCCACCGCCCGGTACTGCATGGGCGACAGGTCCTGCGCCTCGTCCAGCACCACGTGCCCCAGCGACGGCGTCCGCTCCACCACGTCCCGCGCCTCGTCGATCAGCACCGCGTCCGCCGCCGACCACCGCGCCGAGCGCACCCCCCGCGGCGCCTTCTCCCACAGCAGCAGCCGCTGCTCGTCCGCGTCGAGAAGCCCCTCCGCGTGCGCGGCCAGGAAGTCGGCGTCCGAGAGCAGCCGCAGCACCAGCTTCACCGGGTCCACCGCCGGCCAGATCACCTTCACCGCCGCCTTGACCGCCGCGTTCCGCGCCACCGCGTCCTGCACCCGGTCGTCCGGCGCCTCCCCGGCACGCTCCATCCGTACGAGCACCGCGTGCGCGATCCGCTGCGGCAGCGCCTCCCGCGCCGAGCTGTAGCGGATGTCGCGCTCCAGCAGCTCCCGGACCAGCTCCTCCACCTCGTACGCGGGCACCCGCCACCGCCGCGACCCGCGCACCACCACCACCGGCTCCACCGGCATCGTCACCCCGGACCGCACCGCCCGCCGCAGCACCTCCGCCATCCGCGCGTCGCCCTTGAGCCGCGCCACCGGCGCCGGGTCGGCCCCCCGCACCTCCACGTGCGCCACCAGCTCCGCCACCGTCGCCTGCTTCACGTCCAGCTCGCCCAGCGTCGGCAGCACCTGCTCGATGTACCGCAGGAACGAGTCGTTCGGCCCGATCACCAGCGTCCCCGTACGCGCCAGCCGCTCCCGGTGCGCATACAGCAGATACGCCACCCGGTGCAGCCCCACCGCCGTCTTCCCCGTCCCCGGCGCCCCCTGCACGCACACCGTCCCGCCGATCTCCGCCCGCACGATCTCGTCCTGCTCCGGCTGGATCGTCGCCACGATGTCCCGCATCGGCCCGACGCGCGGGCGCTCGATCTCCCGTTGCAGCAGGGCGCTCGACTTCGCCGCCTCGGACGGGTCGGTCAGGTGCTCGTCCTCGTACGCCGTGATCTCCCCGCGGTCGTACCCGAACCGGCGGCGGAGCGCCACATCCATCGGGTCCTTCTTCGACGCCCGGTAGAACGGCTGCGACACCGGCGCCCGCCAGTCGATCACCATCGGATCGCCGTCGGCGTCGTGCACGTGCCGCCGCCCGATGTAGAAGCTCTCGCCGGGGTCCCCTTCGGCCTTCTCCGCCCCGGGTGCGTACGAGTAGTCGAGGCGCCCGAAGAAGAGCGGGGTGTCGGCGAGGTCGGCGAGCGCCTTGATCCGCTGGTCGATCTCGGACTGGAGCACCTCGGCGTTGACCCAGTTCGCGGTCACGTCGGCGATGTCCAGCGCCTCGGCGTCGGCCCGCATGGCACGCAGCGCGCTGCGGGACGCGGCCAGGTGGGCGCGCTCGCGGACGAGGGGCGCGGGCGGAGTCGGGCCGGGGGTGGCACCGGGCACGGGGTCGGAGAGAGGGGCGGACATGGTGGTACGAGCCTCCGGCGCTGGCGGTACGGTCACGGGCGTGGCGTAGGCCGCCGGTTTCCGACCGGCAGGCGGCACTCCCGGCGCGCGAAAACAGCCGAGGAGGCGGGGGCAGACGCGCGAGCTTACGCGCGGGGCGCGGGCGGGTCCAACCAATTTCTCCGCCGGAGGCGAATGGCCGGTACTGCGCTGGCGCCCGACCCCCGGCCGCAGTTGTCTGTACGCCGACAAGAGTGCGCGACTCTACGAACCCGAAGGAGCCCGCCCCATGCGAAGAACCCGCTTATCCGCCACCCTGGCCGCCCTCACCCTGACCGCAGCCCTGGCCGGTACCGCCACCGCCGCCCCGGCCGGCGCCGACCCGGCGGCAGCGCCCCTGTGCGCCAAGGGGTACGTCTGCGTCGAGCAGGGCGGCGGCATCGTCACCCTCGTACCGGAGGGCAGCCCGTACGACTTCGACCCGCCCGTGCGCCTGGTGTCGGTCGTCAACAGCACGAGCATCCCGTACTGCCTCACCGGCACGTACAACACCGGCGTCGCCCCCGGCGGCACCTACGAGCCGCCGGTCGCGTACACCCTGCGCTGGCTGACCCCGTCGCCCGGGGGCTTCTGCTCGACGGCGGACAACTAGCGGCCGGGGAACTCCTCACGCTTGACGGCGGCGACGAAGTCGTCCCACGCGGCGGGACTGAAGGCCAGTTGGGGGCCGTCGGGGTCTTTCGAGTCGCGCACGGGGACGGTGGTGGGGGTGGTGGCCACCTCCACACAGTTGCCGCCGTTGTCGCCGCTGTAGCTGCTCTTGCGCCAGTCGGCGGCCACCTCGATGCAGTCGCCGCCATTGTCTCCGCTGTAGCTGCTCTTACGCCACGTCATGGCCATGCTGCCGGTATCCCTCCATGAACTCACCGATCAGAGCGGCGGATTCGCGAGCCGACAGAGCGTCAGCCCTGAGCAAATCATAGGTGCGCAAGTGTCGTTCGTAGACCGCCGGATCCTCGCCGAAGTGCCCGCGGTCGAGAGACTCCGAGTAGACGCACCTGTGGTCGTCGGGCAGGGTGATCAGCGACATTGAGGTGTTGGGCCGGACGAGTTCGGGGCGGTCGGCGGGCGCCACTTGGACCTGGATGTTGGTCCGCTGGCCGGCAGCGAGCAGGTGCGCGCACTGCTCGCGCATGACCCCCGGCCCGCCGATGACGTTGCGGAGGCAACTTTCGTCGAGCACGACGACGTACATCGGCCCCTCGGGCGAGAGGAACCGCTGTTGGCGGCTGAGCCTGGCTCGTACCCGCTCCGCGGCCTTCTCCTCATCGGGCGTGACCCGGGCGAACAAGGCGCGCGCGTACGGCTCACTTTGCAACAGGCCCGGCATGACTCGCTCCTGGTACGCCCGCAATGCCACGCACTCCGCGTCCATCTGTGCTCGTCGTTCGAACCAATCCGGATGGGCGACATCCGGGTACCAGTCGACCTTCAGCCACAGTCGCGCTAACAGTCCGTTACCACCCAACACCTCGTCGCACTTCTCCGCGAACGTGTCCGGCGGGACGCTCGTCCCCGTCTCCACCCTCGCGACGTACGACCGGTCGCAGGGGATCTGCTTCGCCAGCTCCGCCTGCGTCATGCCTGCTGCCTCGCGCAGGTACTTCAGCACGTCGCCGAACATCTCGGCCGTCGTACCGGTCGCACGGTGGGTGGCGTTCCGTGGGGTCATGTCTGCCTCCCAGTTCAAGTCACGTCTGTCACGTGCCGGGCCTTGCTCTTGGCCACTCCGCTCCGAAAGCCTTTCACCACGCAGCGTAACCGAGCGCTACGACGATACAGCCTTAAATCCCAAAGTGTCACTGTAATTCTGGAGTTGGTGTGGATGGCCGAGCATGGAGCGTGCAGTTCGGAGGGCACGGCGCGCGAGTGGTCGATGGGGTACGTGATGGGCTACCGGTCCGTGCCGCTGGTGCGGGTGCACGTACGGCGGCAGTTGGCGCTGTGGCGGTGGGGCGGGGACGCGCAGGACGCGGCGGTCGTGGTGTCGGAGCTGGTGACGAACGCGATCCAGTACGGGCGGCGGATCGGGCGGCGGGTGTGGGTGCGGCTGGCCGTACGGGAGGACGGTTCGCTGGTGATCGACGTGTCGGATCCGCAGGCGACGCTGCCGCCGCGGGTGCTGGACCCGTCGCTGCCGGGGCCGGAGGAGGAGCGGGGGAGGGGGCTGTTCCTGGCGCGGGGGCTGGGGGCGGAGCTGTCGTGGTTCCCGCGCGAGTTCGTCGGCAAGACCGTACGGGCGACGCTGGAGCCGGGGCCGCGCCCGGGGCCGACGTCGGAGGAGGAAGTCGGGGGAACCCTGAGACTTCCGTAGGGGTGCGGCTGGCCCCTGGGTCGTAGAAACGGGGCGGTGGGATTCCGTCCGCGGGCCGAGGTTTTCCGCAGGTGACCCGCGGCACGCTGGAAACATGAGCAGCGCTTCCATCGCCCCGCCTCGCGGGGCAGCAGACACCCGGCGGGCCACCGATGCCCCGCAGCCCGACAGCCCGCACATCGCGACGGTGGCCGCGCGTGCGACGAGGAACCACCTGCACACGGCGTGGCGGGCGGTCACCGCCTTCGGCGGCGCGATGGTCTCGGTGGTCGTCCTGGGGGAGTACGCGGACCGCTGAGCGGGCGCCGGAGCCTTTCGCCGATGAACCGGCGGGACTACGGTGAGCGCCCGCGTGCTTGCGGCGGTGGAGCGGAGGGCCGGTGCGTTTCTGGAGACGACGCGAGTCCGAGCCGCCGGAGCGCCCGGAGCCCTCAGAACCCCCGGGCCCCTCGGACCTCCCGGACCTCCCGGAGCCATCCGTGCCGTCCGCGCGGGCGGCCGTGGCCCAGGGCGATGATCCGGCCTGGTTGCGGCATTGCGCGGCGTGCGGGTCGCTCGCGGCCGGCGGGTACGTGTTCCACCTGCCGCACGGGCCGGAGGGGCTGTGCCGCAGCAGCCGGGGTGTCGACTGCGCGAAGGAGCAGGTGACCGTGAGCCGGGCCGTGGCCGTCACGGGCATGAGCGCGGACGACCTCTTCACCGAGGTCTACGCGGCCATCGGCGACCCGGACAACGCCATGCGCGTCGAGGCCGCGAAGCGCCTGGGGATGGCGCCGCCGCGGCCCACGGGGGCGGTGTTCGGCGAGGCGCGGACCGGCAGTGCGGCGGAGGCGCTGGAGACGGTCGTCGGCCGGGCGGTCCCGGCGGTGCCCGTCATCGACGGGCCCAGGCTCACGGCCGAGTTCCGGAGCGTCGCGAGGGCGTGGTCCAGCAAAGGGCTGTGGAGCGGTACGGAGGAGGAGGCCGTCGGCATCCTCCGCGTCAATCTCGAACGCGACGTGCTCCGGGAGCGCTTCGAGTACTTCGCGGTCGACGTGCTGGCGGATGCCTTCTGCGCCCAGGTCTCCGCGGTCTACGACGGTGTGTTCTCGGGGTACCGGATCTGGCGTACCGCCGACCGCCTCCACTTCTGCGGCGGGTGGCAGACGATCCTCGGCTACGGCTCGCCGGGCGCCCACGGCGGCCGGGCGGCCATGTGGGAGGAGCACGGCCTGCTTCCCCGGCCCCACGCCGAGGCGGCGGGGGGCAGGAAGGCCCGTACCGGCCGGCTCCTGGACGAACTGTTCACGATCGGCGTCAGCCGCGGGTTCCTGCCCGGAGGCGAAGTGGACCCGCGAACGCGGGAGATCGGGGCCGAGCTGGACCGGATGGGGGGACTGCGCGGCATGCTCCGGGCGCACGAGGTCGTGAGGGCCGAGCTGGACAGGTCCCATGCCCGGCACCTGGAGTTCGCGTGGGACGGGATCGGGGCGTGGCTCGGCTAGGTTCGCGGTTCGCGGTTCGCGTCGGCGAAGGATCCCGCTCGGTTCCCCGACTCCCGGCGGACGTGACCGGCGGTGCGTCAGCCCTGCGCGGCGCGCCCCAGTGCCGCCGCTGCCCGGCGGATGTTCTGCACCGTCCAGGGCGGGCAGCCCGCGTCGGCCTCGACCTCCGGCCGCGTACGCCACAGGACCTCGGACACCTCGGCGGGTGCGGCGGGGTAGGGGGCTGCGGTGGCCGGCAGGTGGGCGGCGAAGAGGACGTTGACGACGGGGTTGCCGGTGTCGGAGACGAAGAAGGCGCTCTCGGCGTAGTGCAGGGGGACGCCCGTGAGATCGACGCCGACCTCCTCGGCCACCTCGCGCCGGGCGGTGGCCTCCAGGACGTCGTCGGCGGAGGCGCCGGGGGCTGCTCCGGCGGTTGTTTCCACCTTGCCGCCGGGTACGGCGAGGGTTCCGCCGGCGTGACCGAGGTCGGGGTGGCGGACGATCAGGAGCCACTGCTCGCCGCGCAGTAGGGCGACACAGACGTTGACGACGTACATCTGTGAACTCTTTCCGCTGGTCGGGGGTCGGGGCGGAGGCGGGTCCGGGCGGGCCGGAGGCTAGGCGGACGGGCGCGGCTGCTTGAGGCCGACGGTGGTGGCGCCGTGGCCTTCGGCGTCCAGCAGGTTGCGCAGGAGCCCGGGGAAGCGCTTCTCCAACTCCTCGGCCCGCAGGTGGACGTAGCAGCGGGTGCCTTCGTCGCGGGTCCGGGTGATGCCGGAGGACCTGAGGACCTTGAGGTGGTGGCTGAGGGTGGACTTCGCGACGGGGGCGTCCAGTTCGCCCCACTGGCGTTCGGCGCCGTCGGACAGGAGGCGTACGAGACCGAGGCGGAGGGGATCGGCGAGCGCGGCCAGGACGGTGGTGAGGGCCACGTCGTCCAGGTCGGGGTGGTGTGCATCCTTGGCGGCCACGTTTCGAGTATCGCATCCTGCCATTCTTGTTCGATGTTCGACGAACTTCGAATAATGTGTGAGCCATGACTCGGATGACTCGGATGGCTCGGATACGACGCGTGCCCGGCTGGTTGATCGGGCTGTTCGTCGCCACGCTCGCGCTGGGGACGGACGAGTTCGTGATCGCCGGACTGCTGCCCGAACTGGCGGCCGACCTGGGGGTTTCCACGGGGGCGGCGGGGCAGTTGATCGCGGTGTTCGCGGTGGCTTTCGCGCTGGGTGCGCCGGTGCTGGCGGTGGTGCTGGACCCGTACCCGAGGCGCAGGGTGATGCTGACGGGCCTGGCGGTCTTCATGCTCGCGAACGTCGCCGCTGCCGTGGCGCCGACGTTCGGCGTGCTGGTGGTGCTGCGGGCGGTGGCGGGGCTGGCGGCGGCGGTGGTGTCGTCGACGGCGTTCGCGGTGGCGGCGGAGGGGGCGCCGGCGGGGCGGCAGGGGCGGTATCTGTCGGTGGTGACGGCGGGGTTGACGGTGGCGCTGTTCACGGGGGTGCCGGTGGGGGCGTGGGTCGGGGCGGCCTTCGGGTGGCGGTCGACGTTCGTGCTGGTGGGGGTGGTGGCGCTGGGGGCCCTGGCGGTGCTGGGCGGGGGGTTGCCGGAGTCGGCGGGGGTGCCGCGGGCGGTGGGGCTGGGGGAGCGGCTGGGGCCGCTGCGTAACGGGCGGGTGTTGCGACTGGTGCTGGCGGTGTTCCTGTCGGGGGCGGGCGGGTTGATGTTCTACAGCTACTTGGGGGCGGTGCTGGAGAGGCACCGGGGGGACAGCGAGGACCTGCCGCTGGTGCTGCTGCTGGTCGGCGTCGTCGGAGTGCCGTCGGCGCTGCTGGGAGGCAGACTCGCGGACCGCTACGGGGGACGGCGGAGCCGGCTGCTGGTACTGGGCGGGCACGCGGCGGCGCTGGTGGGCGCGGGGGTGCTGCTTGCGGTACGGGCGCCGTTCGCGGCGGTGCTGGCGGGGATCGCGGTGTGGTCGGTGTTCGCGTGGGCGCTGAACCCGCCGCTACAGGCGAGCACCATCGAGGCGGCCCCGGAGGCGCCGATGACGGCGATCGGACTGAACATCTCGGGGCTGTACCTGGGCACGGCGGTGGCGGCGGGGGCCGGAGGCGCGATCGTGGAGGCGGCGGGGAGCGCGTGGCTCCCGTTCGCGGGGGCGGTGGCGCTGGGGGCAGCATGGGCAACCGCGAGATTCCCCGAGACCACCAACCCTCCAGTCCCCCACAACCCCCACCCAAGGCCCCACCCAACCCCCCGTAACCCCTCACCCCCACCCAGGGGCCGCCCAAACCCCCACAACCCCCACAACCCCCACAACCCCCACAACCCCTCACACCCGCCCAAGGGTACGCGCCCGCTCTGACAACGCGCCCCGGTCACCGCCCCAGCCGCCCGGCGTCAACTCCCCTTCGTACGACGCCGGCGGCGAAACCAGCCGCCGCGTGCCGCGCCGTCCCGGGCGGTCCGCCGCAGCACCCGCCTCCTCGATGCCCGGGAGCGGGCCGGGCAGTTGCCGTCCCGGCCCCTCGTCCTTGCGGGTAGCTACGCCATGGCGGCAGTCGGGGCCGTCGCGTCTCGGTCGGCCGGGGGTCGGGTGCGTGTGGCGGGGCGAAGTTCGGCTTCGGGAGCGTAAAACGCGACCGAGGTGGGGTAGTTTGTGGTGATTTGGCGGGTGGGGCTACGGAAAGTTCCTACTACATCTACGCACCATCCCCCACCCCGACCCACCTCGCCGGCACCCGCCCCCGCACTCGCCCCCCTCCCCACAGCAGACCAGCCCCAACGCCGCTGACCCGGGCGCGTTGTCAGAGCGGGCGCATACCCTTGGGTGGGCGTGAGGGGACGTGTAGGGCTGTGGCCGGACGCGGGGGTCTTCGGTGCCGATCCCGGCGTCCGACCAGGGCCCCACCTGCCCGGTGCCCGTGCCGCCGCGGGCTGCCCCGCGTGCGTATCGAGCCGGTCCCAGCCGCGGCAGGCCCGAAAGCTCCCCTGCCCCGCGCCCACTCCCAGCCCCCGCCCCCGCCCCCGCCCCCGCCCCAAACGCGACAGAGCCCGGGGGCTGTCGTGCCCCCGGGCTCCTACCGCACGGCTACGGCGACGGCTACTGCTACTGCTACTGCTACGGGGCGGCGTCGGTGACCGGAGGAGTATCACCCCCGCCGCGCCCCGCAGTCCGTCGTCATCCAGTCGTCATCCAGCGGCGTCTTCCCCGCCACCGTCCCCGCTGCCACCGTCCCCGCTGCTGCCGTCCCCGCTGCTGCCGTCCCGGCTGCTGCCGTCCCCAGCGGCACTCCCAGCCGCGTTGCGTTCCCTCACCTCGTCCATGAACCGCCCCCGCTCATTACTCCTCGGGAACGCCTCATCCGGCACCGGAACCCCCAGGAACTCGCACAGCGGCTCCCAGCCCTCGCTCACCCGGAACACCAGCAGCCGCCCCGCGTCCACCCCTTCCCGTACCGCCGCATCGTGCTCCGCGACGACCTTCAGCGCGTGCTCCTTGTCGGTGAACCGGCCGTCGAACACGCCGTCCCACACCACCTCCAGCGACATCTCCCGCAGCCGCAGGAACCCCTCGTCCGCGTCCTCCGGCGGCGGGGCCACCGCCGCGGCGTGGATGCTGCTCGCCGCGCTCGCGTACCAGCTCTCCGGGTCCCGTACCGTCAGCACCACCTTCGCCTCCGGGAACGCCCCGGATATCTCCCGCCAGAAGCGCGCCCCCGGCCAGTCCACCGTGGAGCGGTACTCCGCGAACACCTGCCGCCAGTCCACGGCCTCTCCGCGCGACGCCGCCTGCCACATCGGGATCTGCCCGGGGTCCTCGAAGAGGCCCAGCATGTGGTGGCACGGGCCGAAGCCCAGCCGTTCCAGCGCCGTCTTGAGCGACAGCGTTCCGGTGCGGCCGACTCCCGCGCCGATGACTTCCAGCATTCCCTTCTCCTTCCGATGCTTCTCCTGCTTCTCCTGCTGCTCCTGACCTCTGCCTGCGCGCCGCGTCCCTACGTCCCCCGCAGCAGCAGCGCCCAGACCGTCGCGCCCGGCCCGCAGGCCAGCACCACCCCGTGCTCCCCCTTCGCCAGCGGCTGCGTCTCCTGTAGCCGCCGCAGTACGCCCAGCACTGCCGGGGCCGCGGTGTTGCCGTACTCCCGCATCACTTCCCGTGCCGCCGCCATCGACTGCTCGGGCAGCCCCAGTGCCTCGTCCACCCGGTCGAGAATGCGCCGCCCGCCCGGGTGGACGGCCCACCACGCGACGTCGGCCCAGCGCACCCGGTGCCGGGAGAGGAGGGCCCGCGCGGGTATCGCGACGGACGAGGCGACGACGTCCGGCATCGACGGCTTGAGCCTGATGCGCAACCCGCTGTCGCCCATGTGGACTTGCAGGTCGTCGGCGTACGCGGGCGCCGTGAGCTGTTCCGAGTCGACGACGTCCACGCCCGGGGCCGCCGGCTCACCGTCCGCCTCCGGCGGCAGCAGCACCACCGCCGCCGCGCCGTCGCCGAACAGCGTGAGGACGACGGCCTGTTCCTTGTCGTACGGCGGTGGCTGCACATGCGGCGAGAAGAGGTCCACCGCGAGCAGCACCGCCGGGCGCCGCTTGGCCGCGACCCAGTGCGCGCACGCGGACACCGCCGGCACCGCCGCGTAGCAGCCCATCGGGCCGAGCGACAGGGTCTCGACGTCGGGGCGCAGCCCCAGTTCGGGGGCGAGGGCGTCGAGGCCGGGGGCGGAGTGGGTCGTGGTGGTGACGGTGGCGAACAGCCCCACGTCCTCGGGGCGCAGGCCGGCCTCGGCGAGCGCCTCGGTGACGGTGTCGCGGCCGAGGCGGCGGGCTTCGGCGAGGCTGCGGTCCATCCGCCGGCGCGTGGTCCAGCGGCGGGGGTCTTCCAGCAGGGCGTTGACGGCCATGCCCTTGGTGGTGATCGCCGAGTTCCGGATGACCTGGGCGACCGTGTCGCCTCCGGGGTCGGCGGCGACGAGGTTGGCGAACTCTTCCATCTTGACCAGCGGTGGGGATCGGAACGTGACGGTCACGATCCGCGCTTCGGACATGGTGTTCTCCTGACTCTGCAAGGCGTCGGCAGCCTTCTGTCAGTGCTGGGCGGCCTTGTCGGACTGGGCAGCGGCCCCGGCAGCCCCGGCGGTCCCGGCACCCCCGGTGGTCTCGACGGCCTCGACGGCCTCGACGGCCTCGACGGCCTCGACCTCCGAGGACCCGATGACCCGCCCCCGCGCGTCCAGCGCCTGGACCTTCACGTAGTCGATGTCCCGCGCCTCGGGCGGCAGTTGCACCTCGGTGTCGAGCCCGTTCCACCCCGCACGCGCTACGGGCCGCAGCCCCGACTCCGTCTCGCCGCCGAGCACACGCCAGCCCTTGACCTCGGTGGCGCCGTTCCACACGGCGTCGACCGCGGTGACCGTGTCGTTCACCTCGACGTCGGGTGCGGTGTCGGGGGTGCTCTTCCAAGGGGCGCGATAGCCCCTGTAACTACTGATGTCCTTCGGCAGCGCGCCGTCGAAGACGAGCCGGCCCGAGGGCGCGAACTCGGAGATGCGGCCCGACGGCGAGCCCCAGCTCACGAACGTGTTGCCGTTGGGCAGCGCCTGGCTGTTGCCCTCCAGGCCGGTCGTCAGCCGGTCCGGGTGGACCTGCTGGCGTACCAGCTCCGCGGTCATCCGCTCCTCGTCGATACGCAGCCACGCGACCCGCGACTCGTAGCCGGGGCTGCCCATGTTCTGGTTGTCGAAGACGCGGTACGTGTCCTCGCCGGCCGGTTCGATGTTGTGCTGGCCGATCGTGCGGGCACCGGCGCCGAGGCGGAAGTCGCTGCGCTTGCCGCCGAGCCGCCAGAGGACCTCGCCGGTCTCGCGGTCGACCTTGTAGATGGAGCTGGTCTCGCGGCCGGAGAAGAGGAGGTTGCCGTCGTGGTCGAGGCTGACGGCGTTGAGGTGCATGTACGGAAAGGGGCCCGGCATGCCGGGGTCGAAACGGCGGTCGGAGTCGGTGATCGGGATGTGGTCGAGGCTGTGCCAGTCCATGACCTTTTCGCCGGTGGCGATGTCGATCTCCTGCACGACGTAGTCGAGGACTTGACCGTCTTCGGGGCCGCCGACGGGGGTGAGGTCGTACGGCTCGTCGCGGTAGCTGAGGATCAGGGCCGTGCCGTCGGGGGTGAGGCGGAACTCGTGGAAGTCGGTGCGCTCGCCGGCGTCCGGGGTTCTGACGGTGGCGATGATCTCGTAGTTCTCGTCGGCGATGTAGCCGGTGCCCGAGCCCGTGCCGGTGGGGGAGCTTTCGCCTTCCCACCAGGTGAGCACCTTCTTGCCGCGGTACTCCTGGACCTGGAAGTCGGCGGCGACGAAGCCCTCGGGGATCCGGTGGTACCAGACGGGGCGGCCGCGGTCGTCGACGATCTGGGGGCCGCGGGGTGTCTCGTGGCGGCCCTGCGGGGTGAGGAAGAGCAGGCCGGGGGCCATGCCCTGGCCGCGCTTGAGTACGTCGAGACCGGGTGGGGCCTCGCCGTCGACGGCGGCGGCCTGGTCGGCGGCGCTGCCGGGGGCGGCCGTAGTGCCCCGGGCGGTGCCCGGGGCAGCCGGAGCGGCGGCGGCGGTGCCCGCGGTGGCCGGGGCCGCCGCCGTGAGCGTGGCCGCCGTTACTCCGCAGAGCACCATCGCGGTGTACGTACGCGGTAGGTGTGGACGGGTCATCCGAAGGTCTCCTGTCGGAGGTGGAGGGTCCGGAACGCCGGCCGGCCGTCGTACGGCGGCGTGGTGGGCCGCGGGGCCGCTGAACCGGCGATCTTGCTCAAACGTTGTAACAAGCGCGCGGTTACAGCGTGGTGACGCCGGAAGGGCTTGCTGACCAGTGCCGTCGAGCAGTTGGACGCCGCGGCGGAACCTCCGGAAGGCCCCCGATGCCGCCCCTGCTCAGGGCGGGCATCTCTTGTCACAGGTGTGCTGCAAACGGTCTTCTGGGTGTGCTGGTGTGGTGAGGAAACTCCCTATAGTGTCGGCGACTTGAGCACCCGTGAGCACGCCGCTCACTCGGGGAGCACGTAGCTCAACCCGGCGCACACACCCGACCTGGGACAGGCCACCTGCCCGGAGGAGCCCGTCGATGACCGCGCACCAGGATGCAGCCCCGCCCCGGGCCTCGCGTTCCCGACTGCCCGCACCCCTGTCTGCCCTGTTCGTCAGCGTGCCCGCGACCGCCGTCGCGGTACTGGCCGCGGCGGTCGCGGGACCCGACGACCACACCAAGCAGATCGTCTACGGGGGTGGCGCCGCCGCCG
>NZ_JACBXC010000580.1 GCF_013870535.1 Streptomyces phytophilus
GGAGGCGCTGGCCGCGTCGCTGGCCGGGGCCGGGGCCGGAGCCGGGTTCAAGGGGCTGACGGCCACGTACAGCTTCGGCGACAGCCGGGAGATCGAGCAGGGGCCGATCCACCACTTCCGCGTCGGGGACGGCCGGTTCGGCTACGTCGGCCCGGTGGCGCTCCGCGGCTCCTGACGGGGAGGGCGGACGATGCGGGCGCTGCGCGCGGACGACCCGGAGGAGCTGGGCGGGCACAGGCTGCTCGCCCGGCTCGGCGCGGGCGAGAGCACGGTCGTACGGCGGCTGCTGCCGAACCTCGGCCGGCGGATGGTCGGCGCCTGGTGCTTCGTCGACCACTACGGCCCCGACGACATCGCCGACCAGCCGGGGATGCAGGTGCCGCCGCACCCGCACACCGGGCTGCAGACCGTGAGCTGGCTGCACGAGGGCGAGGTCCTGCACCGGGACAGCCTCGGCAGCCTGCAGACGGTACGGCCGCGGGAGCTGGGGCTGATGACGGCGGGGCGGGCCATCGCCCACTCGGAGGAGTCGCCGCGCGACCACGCGCGGCTGCTCCACGGCGCGCAGTTGTGGGTCGCGCTCCCCGACGCCCACCGCGCCACCGCCCCCGCCTTCGAGCATCACGCCGCGCTGCCGCAGGTGTCCGGCGGCGGGGGCCTGTCGGCGACGGTGGTGCTCGGCGAGCTGGCCGGAGCGGCGTCGCCGGGGACGGCGTACACGCCGATCGTCGGCGCCGACGTCACCCTGGCGGCGGGCACCCGGGCGCGGCTGCCGGTGGAGCCGGACTTCGAGTACGCGGCGCTGACGATGTCCGGCGAGGCGGAGGTCGACGGCCTGCGGCTGGCGCCGGATTCCATGGTGTACCTGGGCTGCGGCCGTACGGAGCTGCCGCTGCGCGCCGACGTGGACAGCTCGCTGATGCTGCTGGGCGGGGAGCCGTTCGCGGAGCGGATCGTGATGTGGTGGAACTTCGTGGGCCGCCACCACGACGAGATCGACCGGGCCCGCGAGGAGTGGATGACCGGCACCCGCTTCGGCGAGGTGCACGGCTACGGCGGTCCCCGGCTGGAGGCACCGCCGCTGCCGCCGACGCCGCTCAAGCCGCGCTGAGACCGGGGGTGTTCACCCGCCGCCGGGCCTGGCGGCACCGGCGGCGGGGCACGTCATGGGCCCCGCTGCCGGGGGAACAACGGGGCCCGAACAGAAGACTACGCGTCAGTAGCGTTCTTGCGAAGCCGGTCGGCTTCCTCAGGTCGCAATCCGGCCACCTGCGGCAATGCCTGTTCAGGCAGCGGGCGGCCGGGAGGCGCCGGGACACGGGCACCGGACCGCACGGCGAACCGGGACCAAGGGGCCTAACCTGCACAAGACCCCCTTCCCGGCACCGACTGCCCGCACCGCGGAGGACCGACAGCCCGTGAGCACCCACGACGACGCGGAAACGCCCCCGCCCGCCCCCGTCGGCCCCGTACCCGGCGGTGAGCCGCGGTCCCGCCCGTACCGCCACCCGGCCGCCGGCTGGGGCGCCGCGCGCAGCGTCGCCGAGGTGCTGCTGGCCCAGCGCTCGCTGGTGGAAGGCGTACGGGCCGTCAAACGGATGAACCACGAGGACGGCGGGTTCGACTGCCCCGGCTGCGCCTGGCCCGACGACATCAAGGGCCTGCACCTCGACATCTGCGAGAACGGCATCAAGCACGTCACCTGGGAGATGACCCCCAAGCGGGTGGGCCGGGAGTTCTTCGCCGCGCACTCGGTGGCCGAGCTGTCCGGGTGGACCGACCACGCCCTGGAGGACCGGGGGCGGCTCACGGAACCCATGGCGTACGACCCGGACACCGACCACTACGTGCCGGTCGGCTGGAACGACGCGTTCGAGACGGTCGGCCGCGCCCTGCGGGAGCTGGACGACCCGGGCCGGGCCGCGTTCTACACCTCCGGCCGGCTCGGCAACGAGGCCACGTTCCTCTACCAGCTCATGGCCCGCGAGCTGGGCACCAACAACCTGCCGGACTGCTCCAACATGTGCCACGAGGCGAGCGGCCGCGCGCTGACCGCGTCGCTGGGCACCGCCAAAGGGACCGTCGACCTCAAGGACTGGGAGGCCGCCGACGCGCTCTTCGTCCTCGGCGTCAACGCCGCCTCCAACGCGCCCCGGATGCTCACCCCGCTCGCCGCCGCGCACCGCCGCGGGGCACGGATCGTGCACGTCAACCCGCTGATCGAGGCCGCCGCGACGCGCACCATCGTGCCGCACGAGCTGCGGGACATGGCCCGGTTCAAGGCCACCCCCACCGGCGACCTCAGCCTCCAGGTGCGCATCGGCGGCGACATGGCCCTGCTGCGCGGCATGGCCAAGGCCGTCCTGGAGCGCTCGGCGACCGACCCGGGAGCGCTGGACCGGGAGTTCATCGACCGCTACACGGCGGGCTTCGAGGAGTACCGCGCCGTGTGCGAGGCCACGCCGTGGGAGGAGATCGAGCGGCAGTCGAGCGTCGGCCGCGCGGACATCCGGCGGGCGGCCCGGATCTACAGCGAGGCCGACCGCAGCATCGTCTGCTGGTGCCTGGGCCTCACGCAGCACGAGCACGGCGTCGACACCGTACGGGAGGTCGTCAACCTGCTGCTCCTGCGCGGCAACCTGGGCCGCGAGGGCGCCGGCCCCTCCCCCGTCCGCGGGCACAGCAACGTCCAGGGCAACCGCACCTGCGGCGTCGACCACCGCCCGGGCGCCGAGTTCCTGGACCGGCTCGCCGAGGTCTGCGGCATCGACCCGCCGCGCGCCGAGGGGCTCGACACCGTCGGCACCGTCGAGGCGATGCACCGCGGCGACGTGCGGGTGTTCGTCGGCATGGGCGGCAACTTCGCCCGTGCGGCGCCGGACACGGCGTACACGTTCGAGGCGCTGCGCGCCTGCGAGCTGACCGTGCACGTCAGCACGAAGCTCAACCGCAGCCACCTGGTGCACGGCCGGCGGGCGCTCATCCTGCCCTGCCTGGGCCGCACCGAGCGGGACCACCGCGCCGGCGGGCTGCAGGGCACGTCCGTCGAGGACTCCATGAGCATGGTCCACCTGTCGGTCGGCATGAAGCGCCCGGCCTCGCCGCACCTGCTCTCCGAACCGGCCATCATCGCGGGCATGGCCCGGGCGGCGCTGCCGGACAGCACCACTCCGTGGGAGTGGTACGCCGAGGACTACGACCGCATCCGCGACACGATGGCCCGGGTCCTCCCGGGCTTCGAGGACTTCAACCGGCGCGTGCGGCTGCCGCTGGGCTTCCGCATCATGCAGCCCGCGCGCGAGCTGGTGTTCCTCACCCCGTCCGGCCGCGCGGAGTTCTCCGCGGCGCCGCTGCCGGACGTGGTGCCTGCGGCCGGGACGCTGTCGCTGGCGACGCTGCGCTCGCACGACCAGTGGAACACCACCGTCTACTCGGCCGACGACCGCTACCGCGGCATCGAGAACCTGCGCACCCTGGTTTTCATGAACCGCGCCGACATGCGCGAACGCGGCATCGGCGACCTCGCCCCGGTGGACATCACGAGCACCGCGCGGGACGGCAGCAAGCGGCGGCTGCGCCGCTATCTGGCCGTGCCGTACGACATCCCCCGCGGCTGCGCCGCCGGCTACATGCCGGAGATGAACGTACTGTGCGCCATCGGCGACCACAGCAGCCAGAGCGACCAGCCGATCATGAAGCACGTACCCGTCACCATCGCCCCCGCGGCAGCGG
>NZ_JACBXC010000581.1 GCF_013870535.1 Streptomyces phytophilus
CTCCTGCGCGACCCGCAGCAGCGCCTCCTCCTGCGCCGCGGGCAGGGCGCGTACCTGCGCGGAGGTGAACGTGACGCGGGCGCGGTGGGCCCGGTCGAGCACCTGCACCTGGGTCGCCAGGGTGGCCACCAGTCCGTCGTCGTCCAGGGCGGCGGGGCGCAGCTCGACGACGGCGGCGCGCAGTTCGTCGGCGGCGTCCGCGGCGAGCCGCGCGACCTGCTGCAGCTCGCCCTTGGCGCGCGCGGGGTCGCGGTCGACGAGGGCGGCGGCGGCCTGTGCGGTCAGGCGCAGCGAGAAGAGCTTCTGGGAGACGGCGTCGTGCAGCTCGTGGGCGATACGGGCGCGCTCGCCGGCGATGGTCAGCTCGCGGCTGCGCTCGTAGAGGCGGGCGTTGGTCAGCGCGATGGCGGCGTGGTCGGCGAGGATACGCAGCAGGGCCTCGTCCTCGGCGCCGAAGCGGCAGCCGTCGGGGGCCGGCGGGTCGTCCGGCTCGCACTGCTTGTTGGCCAGGAAGAGCGCGCCGAGGACCTCCTCGCCGTCGGCGATGGGGGCACCGACGAAGTCGCGGAGCCGCGGGTGGGCGCTGGGCCAGCCGCCGAAGCGGGGATCCTTGCGCACGTCGCCGAGGCGGACGGGCTCGGCGTCCTCAAGCAGCGCGGCGAGGATGCCGTGCTGGCGGGGCAGCGGGCCGATGGCCTTCCACTGGGCGTCGCTGACGCCGTCGACGACGAACTGGGCGAAGCCGCCGTGGTCGTCCGGTACGCCCAGGGCGGCGTACTCGGCCTGGAGCAGCTCGCGGGCGGATGCCGTGATCGTCTGGAGCACGTCGCGGACCTGCACCTGCCGGCTCATGGCGAGCAGGGCGCGGCTGACCGCTTCGAGTCCGGCGACCGGGCCGGCGGGGGTGGACATGCCGATCACGCTACCCGCCGGGCCGATCCACGTGATCCAGCCGCGGACCGGGCCCGTATCGGCCCCCGGTCCTAGGCCGCTGTGCCGACCCCGCGGGAGGCCCCGGGTGTGAGCTGCGCCACGAGAGCCACGTCACCTACGACCGGGAGTAGTGGCGGGCCGCCCGGACCGGGCCTGTCCGTGGGCGTCGGGCGCGGGACCAAAGGCCCTGCCGAGCCTACGAAGCAGGTTCGTAATGGGGGGCTTTGCATCGCATTTTCCGATCCTCTAACAATGTCGGAGTCCCCAGATGTCGTGTGAAGAGGTAGCAGAGAACGATGCGAGAGAGCATGCACCGGATACGGGGCCGCAAGGCCCTCGTCGCCGCCCTCGCGGGCTCGGCGGCCGCGACCACCGCCCTGTCCTTCGCCCCTGTCGCCACGGCTGCCACCCCCGAGGCCGCCCCGACCAAGTCGCGGGCCATCGCCGACAAGATGATCAAGAGTGACGCGCAGTTCGAGTGCTTCTCCCACATCGTCGAGCGGGAGAGCAGCTGGGACCACACCGCGCAGAACGCCTCCTCGGGCGCGTACGGCCTGGTCCAGGCGCTGCCCGCGACCAAGATGGCGACCGCGGGATCCGACTGGCGCACCAACCCCAAGACGCAGATCGAGTGGGGCCTGGACTACATGAAGGAGCGCTACGGCAGCGCCTGCGACGCCTGGTCCTTCTGGCAGGCCAACAACTGGTACTGAGCCACCGGCGGCCCCCGGCACACACGGCGGACGGGCGGCACCCCTCAAGCGGGGTGCCGCCCGTCCGCCGTGTTCAGGGCGCGGTCAGCGCATGACCTCCGGCTCGTGCTTGCGCAGCAGCCGGGCGACGACGAAGCCGCACACCACGCTCATGGCCAGCAGCACGCTGATGTTCAGCATGTACGTGCCCGCCGTGTGCTCCCACAGCGCGTCCGTCTCGCCGCTGTCCCACGGCAGCAGCACGTTCAGGTCGGCCGTCGAGCCCATCGCGGCCACCGCCCAGCGCGAGGGCATCAGCCAGGCGAGCTGCTCCACGCCCGGGGTGCCGTGGAGCTGGAAGAGCACGCCGGTGAAGACCACCTGCACGATGGCGAACATCACCAGCAGCGGCATGGTCATCTCGGAGGTCTTCACCAGCGCCGAGATGATCAGGCCGACCATCATCGCGGTCAGGCCCAGCGTGGTCACGCCGATCGCCAGCTCCACCGCCGGCAGGTCGGAGAGGATCACGCCCTCCTCCGGCAGCCGGCTGCGGCTGAGGATGCCGATGGCGCTGATGACGCCGCCCTGGAAGATGGTGATGATGCCGAGCACGATCACCTTCGACATCACGTACGCGGACCGCGACAGGCCGACGGCGCGTTCTCGCTCGTAGATCACCCGTTCCTTGATCAGCTCACGCACGGAGTTCGCCGCGCCGGAGAAGCAGGCGCCCACCGCGAGGATGAGGACGATCGTGCCCGCGGCCCTGTTGATCAGGTGGATCTTCTCCGGGCCGTAGCCGAGCCCGAACTCGGCGGGGATGACCATGCTGACCACGCCGAGGACCACCGGCAGGGCGATGGTGAGCGCGATGAAGAAGCCGTCGGAGGAGAGGACGGAGACGTACCGTCTCATCAGCGTCCAGAGCTGCGGCATCCACGCCTGCGGCTTGGAGGGGCGGAGCATCTGCGGCGGCTGCATCGCGACGGCCTGCGGGGCCACGGCGTCGATGTCGGCCGCGTACATCTGGTAGTGCTGGGAGCCCTGCCAGCGGGCCTTCCAGTCGTACTCGCGGTAGTTCTCGAAGGCGGAGAAGATGTCGGCCCAGCTCTCGTAGCCGAAGAAGTTCAGCGCCTCCTCGGGCGGGCCGAAGTACGCCACGCCGCCGCCCGGGGCCATGACGAGGAGCCGGTCGCAGAGCGCCAGCTCGGCGACGGAGTGGGTGACGACCAGGACCGTGCGGCCGTCGTCGGCCAGGCCGCGCAGCAGCTGCATGACGTCGCGGTCCATGCCCGGGTCGAGGCCCGAGGTGGGCTCGTCCAGGAAGATCAGCGACGGCTTGGTGAGCAGCTCCAGGGCCACCGAGACGCGCTTGCGCTGGCCGCCGGAGAGCGAGCTGATCCGCTTCTCCTTGTGGATGTCGAGCTTCAGCTCGCGCAGCACCTCGTCGACCCGGGCGGCGCGCTCGGCCTCCGCGGTGTCGCCGGGGAACCGGAGCTTGGCGGCGTAGCGCAGGGCCCGGGTGACGGTGAGCTGGGTGTGCAGGATGTCGTCCTGCGGCACCAGGCCGATGCGGTGGCGCAGCTCGGCGAACTGCTTGTAGAGGTTCCGGTTGTCGTAGAGGACCTCGCCGACGTCCGCGGGGCGGTAGCCCGTGAGCGCCTTGAGGAGCGTGGACTTGCCGGATCCCGACGGGCCGATGACGGCGACGAGGCTCTTCTCGGGCACGCCGAAGGAGACGTTGTCCAGGATGACCTTGCCGCCGTCGACCTTCACGGTCAGGTGGCGGGCCGAGAAGCTGACCTCACCGGTGTCGACGAACTCCTCCAGCCGGTCCCCGACCAGCCGGAACGTGGAGTGACCGATGCCGATGATGTCGTCGGGGCCGATGGGGCGCCGGCCGCGCTGCGGCAGCTGCTCACCGTTGACGTACGTGCCGTTGTGGCTGCCGAGGTCGACGATCTCGGAGCGGCCGTCGGGCGTGGACCGGAACTCCGCGTGGTTGCGCGAGACCTGCAGGTCGGAGACGACCAGCTCGTTCTCCAGCGCACGGCCGATGCGGGTGACGCGGCCCAGCGAGAGCTGGTGGAACGTCGTGGGGC
>NZ_JACBXC010000582.1 GCF_013870535.1 Streptomyces phytophilus
ACCGGGCCGCGGCGCACGCCGAACTCGCCGACGCGCTCCGCGGACTCGGCCGCGCCGCGATGGCGCGCCGCGCCTACGCCCGTGCCCTGGCCGTCGACCCGTCGTACGCCGCGGCGGCGGCCGGCCTGGACGCCATGGACCGCGGCCGGCAGGAGCGGGAGAACTTCCAGGTCGGCCAGCGCCTGGCCAGCCAGCGGCACATCGGCCACTGGACCGTGCTGGACGTACGCCGCGGCGGGTTCGGCGTGGTCTACGTCGTACGCGCCAGCGACACCGGCGCGCGCAAGGTGCTCAAGACCTACGACACCCGGCTCCTGTGGAGCGACGAGGACCGGGCCCGCTTCGAGCGCGAGGCGCTGACCTGGGTGCGGCTGCGCCCGCACCCGAACGTCGCGCCCGCCGAGCACGTGGAGTGGATCGAAGGGCTGCCCTGCGTGGTCACCGAGTACGCCGAGGGCGGCGACCTGGCCCGCCTGCTGAGGGCCGGCGCGCTGCCGCCCGCCGACGCCCTGCGCTTCGCGCGGCACCTGTGCGACGGGCTGCGCCACGGGCACGACCAGCTGGGCCTGGTCCACCGGGACGTCAAACCGGCGAACTGCCTGCTGACGGGCGACGGCACGCTGCGCGTGACCGACTTCGGGCTGGCCCGCGCCTTCGACTCCGCGGACGCCGATCTCCCCGGCCTCGGCGAACTGCCCGCCGCCGCACAGGCGCTGTATACGACGGTGGCCGGCACACCGCGCTACATGGCGCCCGAGCAGTACGCCCCCGGCGCCGTGCTGGACACCCGCGCCGATGTCTACGCGTACGGCGTGGTGCTCTTCCAGATGGTCACCGGCGCGCTGCCGCCCGCCGGCGTGCCGGCCAGGGCGTACGTCGAGCGCACCACCCGCCGGCGCACCCGGCGCACCCCGCTCTACCGGCTGATCCGCGCGTGCACCGAGGCGGACCGCGAGGACCGCCCGCCGGACTTCGCGGCGGTGCGCGAGCTGCTGGACGGTGTGTACCGGAAAGTGCTCGGCCGCCCCGCGCCCGCGCCCCCCGGGACACCGCGCCTGACCGCCGAGGAGTACGTGTCCAGGGCCGTCGGGCTCATCCACCTGGAGCGTTTCGGCGAAGCCCTGGAGGAGGCGGAGGACGGACTGCGCGCGGCCGACCGGGACGGCGACGGCGATGTCGTCCGCGCCAAGCTGTGGCAGGTGCGCGGCATGGCCCTGGGCTGGCTGCGCCGAGGCGAAGAAGCGCTGGCCGCGTACGACCGGGCCGTCGGGCTGAACCCGGAGGAGCCGAGCGCGTGGCTGAACCGCGGGAACCAGCTCCTCGCCCAGGAGCGCCACGAGGACGCCCTGGAGTGCTACGACCGCGCCTTGGAGATCCGGCCCGACATCGGCAACGTGTGGGGGAGCAAGGCCAACGCGCTGGGCGCCCTGAAACGCTTCGAGGAAGCGGAGGAGGCGGCCTCCCGGGCCGTCGCCCTCCGGCCGCGCGACCCGAACATCCTGGTGATCCGGGCCCTGCTGCGAGGCCGGCAGTACCGGCACGCCGACGCGCTGGAGGACCTGGACCGGGCCCTCGCCGTCGAACCCCGCTCCGCCCTGGCGCTCGGCAACAAGGGCAACACCCTGCTGCTGCTGTCGCGCCCCGAGGAGGCCCTCGACGCCCTCCAGCGGGCGGCCGAGCTGGCGCCGGACGACCCGAGTACCTCGTGCAACCTCACGCTCGCGGCCTACCGGCTGGGGCGCTACGAAGAGGCCGGGGAGTACTGCGAGAAGGCGCTGCGCCTGTTCGGTCGGACGGCGGAGCTGCTGGTGCACAAGGGCCTGATCCACGGCAAGCTGCACGGGTCCGACGAAGCCGAGCTGGCCTGTTACGACAGCGCCGTCGCGGCGGCGGCGGACGACGACGCCTGGCGGGCCGCGGCCTGGGGCCGCAAAGGGGCGGCCCTGCTGGCACTGGAACGCCCGGAGGAGGCGCTCGCCTGCTACGACGAGAGCCTGAGCATCCTGCCGGACACGTCCTGGCTGAGGGACGGCCGGCAGACGGCTCTCGAACATCTCGGCCGCACGGACGCCTGACCGCGCGGGCACCGGCTGCGCCGCGGCCCGAACGCGCTCCGCCGTGCAGCCATGCGGGCTGAATCCTGCGACGCAGCCTGAAGGCGTACGCGGGGAGGGGCATACGTCCCGGTGGGGAGTGGACGAGCGGCCCGCCGCGGCCCCTTCGGTGAGGAGAACGCGATGAGCGCGAGCCCGCACGGCGCGCCGGACGGCGTACCGCCGCGGCCCGAGGCACTGCACTGCCTCGTCACCGGATCGTCCGGATACATCGGCGGGCGGCTCGTCCCGGAGCTGCTCGACGCCGGCCACCGCGTCCGGTGCCTGGTACGCACCCCCGGCAAGCTGCGCGACCAATCGTGGGTCGCGCGGGTGGAGCCCGTGCGCGGAGACGTCACCGACGCCGCTTCGGTGGGCGAGGCGCTGCGCGGCATCGACGTCGCGTACTACCTGGTGCACGCGCTCGGCACCGGGTCGGACTTCGAGGAGACGGACCGGCGCGCGGCGCGGATCTTCGCCGAGCAGGCGCACGCCGCCGGCGTGCGGCGGATCGTCTACCTCGGCGGGCTCACCCCGGACGGCGTTCCGGAGCGGTCGCTCTCGCCCCATCTGCGCTCCCGGGCGGAGGTGGGACGGATCTTCCTCGACGCCCCCGTGCCGGCCGCCGTGCTCCGGGCCGCGGTGGTGATCGGATCCGGGTCGGCGTCGTTCGAGATGCTGCGCTATCTGACCGAGCGTCTGCCGGTCATGGTCACTCCGAGCTGGGTGCACACCCGGACGCAGCCCATCGGGGTCCGGGACGTGCTCCGCTACCTCGTCGGCTCCGCCGGTCTGCCCGCCGGCGTCGACCGGGCGTTCGACATCGGCGGGCCCGACGTGCTCACGTACCGGGAGATGATGCGCCGCTACGCCGCCGTCGCCGGCCTGCGGCAGCGGGTCGTCGTCCCGGTGCCGGTCCTCACGCCCCGGCTGTCCAGCCACTGGGTCGGTCTCGTGACGCCCGTACCGGCCTCGATCGCCCGCCCGCTCACCGAGTCGCTCCGGCACGAGGTCGTCTGCCGCGAGCACGACATCGCCCGGTACGTCCCCGACCTGCCCGGCCGGCCACTGCCGTTCGACGACGCGCTCGCCCTCGCGATCCGGCGGGTGGGCGAGGCGCAGGTCGCCACCCGCTGGTCCTCCGCCGGCCTCCCGGGTGCCCCGAGCGACCCGCTGCCCACCGACCCCGACTGGGCGGGCGGCAGCCTGTACGAGGACGAGCGGGAGCTACCGGTCGCCGCGTCCCCCGAGGCCCTGTGGAAGGTGATCGAGGGGATCGGCGGCGACAACGGCTGGTACTCCCTCCCGCTCGCCTGGGCCGTACGCGGCTGGCTCGACCGGTTCGCCGGCGGGGTCGGACTGCGCCGCGGCCGCCGCGACGCCCAGCGGCTGCGGGTCGGCGACTCCCTGGACTTCTGGCGGGTGGAGGAGATCGAACCCGCGCGGCTGCTCCGGCTGCGGGCCGAGATGCGCCTGCCGGGCCTCGCCTGGCTGGAGATGTACGTCGAGACGGACGGCGCGGGGCGCACCCGCTACCGGCAGCGGGCCCTGTTCCACCCGCGCGGACTCCTCGGCCACGCCTACTGGTGGTCGGTCTCGCCCTTCCACGCCGTGGTCTTCGGGGGC
>NZ_JACBXC010000583.1 GCF_013870535.1 Streptomyces phytophilus
GCGCGGGCGGACGCCCTGCTGCGCACCTCGCGCCGACCGTGGTGTCCCGACATGTTCTAGTTCTTCCCCTGCGGTTCTTCCCCTGGGTCGGTCCGCTCACTGCCCGGCCGCGGCGCGGCCGGGCTCGGCGGACTGGAGCAGCAGCACGGCGAGCGCGATGCCGCCGATGGTCATGCACGTGACGTTCTGCGCCTTGAGCCCCACGAGCAAGGTGGTGAGCCCGATCGCTCCCACCGCGCCGAAGCGCCATTCGACGAAGCGCTCGAAGCCCACGAGCAGCACGGACATGGCCAGAGTGATTCCGACCGGCATGGTGGGTCCCTCCCTTCTGCGTACGCAGTGGTCCCCCCTCCCCCCATGCGCCTTCGGACAGCGGGAGAGCGCGAGCCCCGGGCGACGACCATCACCGCCAACTTCCTCCAGTTGCCGCCAGGGTCGCAGAGTTGGTGACCAACTCTGCTTAACTTGTGCCCAGTTGGTAACCAACTCAAAACATTTTGGAGACAACCCCCGTCGGTTGGCCGGAAGTTGTAAGGTTGGCGGGGTGAGCAGGGACCAGCCTTCGGCAACCGGCGGCCGGATCGCACGCGACCGCGTCGCCGACGCACTCCGCGCCCGCATCGACTCCGGCGATCTGCGGCCGGGCGACAGCCTGCCGACCCAGAAAGCGCTGATGGACGAGTTCGACGTCGAGCGGGGCGTCGTCCGCAAGGCGCTCGACCTGCTCAAGCGCGAGCAACTGCTCGCCGACGTCGGCCGGGGCTCACCCCCCACCGTCGCGGAGCCCGCCGCCGCCCGAGAGGAAGCCCCGCCGCTCACCGCGGGCGTGGAGTTGGCAGAACGGCTCGACGTGGCATTTCAGGCCACCCACGTGACCCTCGACGCCTTCAGCCTGACCACCGAGACCCTCAACCAGGCGATCTCGCCCACCCTGATGGCCATCGCCGCCGGCCGCGCCGCCCCCCGCTCGGTCACCTGCCGCCTCATGGTCCCCAGCCCGGACGCCCACCTGGCACTCCCCCTGCTGGTCGGCGACCCGGACGACCCGCGCCCGCTCAAGCGGCTGGACCGCCTGGTCGAACTGCACGCGCGCGCCTTCGCGCACACCCTGCAGTACCTGCGCGAGCGCGGCCGGGTGAAGGAACTCTCCGTCGAGGTCCGCGGCGTCGCCCTCACCCCGACCACCAAGCTCTACGTCCTCAACGGCACCGAGGCCCTCACCGGCTTCTACGAGGTCGTCCCCAACCGCGTCCCCGCCCCGGCCGGCGACGAGCACATGGACATCTACGACGTACTCGGCGTCGACACCTCCCTGTTCCGCCACTCCTCGGCCCACGACGCCCGCGACCGCCACGAGGCGGCGTACGTCGACAGCGCCAAACGGTGGTTCGAATCGGCGTGGCAGAAAATTGCGAAGCCGTATCCCGGGATTCCCCCGACGCTGTGACGGCCGACGTCACGCCGCGGCAACACGCCTGCGGTACTCTCAGCCCCATTCAGCCGCCCTCCGCAGGGCGGCTGCTCCCATCCGACGTGCTCGTGAACGGTCTGCCACCGCCCATGCCCAACGAAGCGCCCGGACCCCAGGGCGGCCTGCCGCGACTGCTGTACGAGCTGCGGCTGCGCTGGCACTTCTGGAGACACCGCCGCCGCCCCGGCGGCATCCTGCTGCACGGCCAGCACAACACCAACTACGTGGTGCCGCTGGACGAGGCGTTCGCCGCGATAGTGCGCGCGGAGCCGGGCGCGAGCGGCAAGATCCGTACGCCGATGAAGACCGTCGAGGTGCTGCCCCGCACCTGGCGGAGCGAGGCCGACGTGCTCGCCGCCGTCCAGCCGCACCTGCCCGCCGTGCCCACCTGCCTGCTCACCCGCGGCGGCCACGCGCTGCACACCTTCACCGAGGGCACGCCGCTGTCCGCCCACCACCCGGCGGACGAGCCCGTGGGCGAGCCGACGCTGCGCCGGCTCGCCGAGGTGATGCGGCGCATCGCCGAGGTGCCCGCCGACGAGCTGCCGCCGCTGCCGCCCGAGTGGCCGGTCGGCGACGACACCCCGGCCTTCCTGCGGACGCTGGTCGACTTCGCGGAGACCCGCGTCTACCTCACGTACCACGACGACTTCGGCACGCTCTTCGAAGCGCTCGGCATCACCGGCGCCGCCGCCCGCCGCTTCGGCCGGCGCGCCGACGACCTGACCCGCCGCCCGTTCCGGCTCCTCCACACCGACCTGCACCGCGACAACGTCCTGCGGCTGCCCGGCGAGGCGGGCGACCTCTTCGTCGTCGACTGGGAGATCGCCCTCTACGGCGACCCGCTGCACGAGTTGGCCACGCACCTGGTGCGGATGGGCTACGGGCCGCGGGAGGCGGAGCGGATGAAGGAGCTGTGGTGCGAGGAGATGGCCGGGCACGGACTCGCCGACGCCACCCGCGGCTTCGAGGACCTGGAGGTCTACCTCGACTTCGAACGCGCCCAGTCGCTCTACCCCGACACCATGCGCACGGCACTGAGCCTGTCCCCGGACGCCGGCGACGCGGAGCTGCGGCGCGGGGCCCGGCGCGTCCGGCGGTCGCTGGACAACGCCGTGAAGGCCGCGGGACTCGCGCGGATCCCCGCGGAAGCGGAGGTCATGGCGGCGCTCGCCGACTGGCTCGCGGGCCAGTCGGGGTATCGTCGTCGCCAGCGTCTGAAACGCCGCTACTCGGCCGGGGCGCTGCCCCCACCGCCCTGACCACCGCCCGGGGCAACCGACTTATGGAGCGATGTGGCCGATCTCCACGCACTCCTGCAGTCCGCGAAGTGCGTCCTGTTCGACTTCGACGGGCCCATCTGCCGGCTCTTCCACGGACACCCGCCCGCGCAGGTGGCCGACAGGATGCGGCTGCGGCTCGCGGAGCTGGGCGAGCCGGACCTGCGGACCGAGGTGGCGGGGCACCAGGACCCGTACCGGGTGCTCGGCCACGTCGCGCACGCGCCGGGCAGGGACGCGGCGGCGATCGCACTGGAGCAGTTGCTGACCAGGGAGGAACTGGCCGCGGTGCAGACGGCGGAGCCCACGGACGACGTGGCCGAGCTGATCCGCCGGCTGGTGGAGTCCGGCCGCCAGATAGCCGTGACGACGAACAACTCCGAGCGCTCCGTACGCGCATACCTCCACCGCAAGGGCCTCGCCCGCTGGTTCGGCCCCCACATACACGGCCGGACCGCCGACGCGAAGCACCTCAAGCCCGACCCGCACTGCCTGCACCGGGCGCTGGCCTCCACGAGAGCCGCGCCCGAGGAGACGGTCATGATCGGCGACACCGCGGCCGACCTCCAGGCCGCCCGCACCGCCGGCGTCTCCTTCGTCGGCTTCGCCGCCTCGCCCCACGCCACCGCCTTCGGGACCGGGCGCGCCGACCTCGTCGTCCACGGGATGGCGGAGCTCCTGAACGGGGCCACACCACCGCCCACGCCACCGCTCCCGCCGGACCGCTGAGGCTCCCGTCCCGCCCTGCCCGTACGCGACCCCGAAGCCGCCCATGACACGCCCTGACAACGGCCGTTTCGCCGTTCCCGAAAACCGCACCGACCACCGGGCCCCCGCCCCGGCCCGCCGGGGTCCCGCCCCGGCGGATCCGCTCGCCGGGGCCCGCTGCGTGCTGCTCGACTTCGACGGGCCGCTGTCCCGGTTCTTCGCCGGCCCGCCCGGCATCGCCGACGACCTGCGCAC
>NZ_JACBXC010000584.1 GCF_013870535.1 Streptomyces phytophilus
CGCGCGCAGCGCGACCGTGGCGCGCGGCAGCCCGCCGAGCTTGCGCTCCAGTACGGTGCCCGACGCCTGCACCGGGGTGTTGCGTCCGAACAGCTTGGTGCTCCCGCTCCAGCCGAGCACGCCGCCGACCAGCAGTGCGATCATGCTGCCTCCGTCCTCGATAGGGCCGCGGCGGTCAGTGCCCGACCGTGATCCTGGCGATGTCGACCGCCCCGTCCTTGGGCCGCCAGGCGCCGAGCACCAGCGCGTGCTGCCCCATCCGCACGCCCGACAGGTCGTCGGTGAGCGCGGCGCCCGCGTAGGAGGCGGTGGAACGGCCCGGGACGATGCGGCCGATCAGCTCGCCGCCGTGGTAACCGAGGGCGAGCCGGTCCTTGCCGATGCCGCGGACGGTGACGTCGAGGTTGACGATGTTCACCCAGACCGCGTCGGCGGCGATGGTGCCGTCGGGCATCTCCAGGCCGCGGGCGTAGAGGCCGTCGCCGGCCTCGACGTCCTCGGCGGTGGTGGGGTGGAGCTTCCAGATGCTGGTGGCGTTGGTGAGCTGGATGCGGTGCCGCTCGCCGTAGGAGCCCTTGACGTGCAGCAGGGTGCCGCCGTCGATGCCGGTGATCAGGCCCTCGGCGAACGAGGTCTCCGCGACCGCCGGGTCGAGCGGCGGGGTGGGCGCCGCGAACGCGGCGTCGGGGTCCACGGCGCCGAGCGCCGTGGCGCCGACGACCGTGGCACCGCCGAGTGCGCTGGCGGACAGGAAGCGCCGCCGGTCGAGCGTCGAGTCGGTCGTACGGTTCATGGCCGGGCCTCCGTCACTCGTAGATCCAGACACCGGTCTTGCCGGAGCTGAGGCTGGCGATCTGGGAGTACGCCGCGGGCGTCAGGTCCAGGATGCGGTTGGTGCGGCAGACGCCGTTGCAGCAGGCCGCCTCGCCGCAGAAGCTCTTGGTGCGCGGGCCGCAGTCGGTGATGGTGATGCAGACGGCGGACTTGGAGCACTCCTGGACGACGCGCATGACGGAGCCGCAGCCGCGCCGCGGGATGCCGCCCTCCCCGCACAGGTCGGGCCGGGTGATGTCCCAGCAGGCCGCGGAGGCGTTGGGCCAGGCGCCGTGGTTCGAGGCGGAGCGGCAGTTGCCGCAGGCGCCGCCGCCGGCGGAGCCGCAGGGGCCCCAGGCGGCGCCGCAGCAGAACCAGGTGGCCTCGCCGCGCCAGAGGTAGTTCGTACTGCAAGCCATGTGTTCGAGCTCCCTTCAGATTGTCCCGTACATGACAGTCCGAAATGCCATGTGGGGGTGGCGTACGGGTACCGAGAGCCCGCCGGGGGACACGGGTGGCGGACGGCCCGAGCGTGACGCGCGGGACACGCACCGTCAATCCGGCGCCGCGGCGCCAGTGGACCGGTCCTCTGGTGTAACCGCCGCGCAAGGCGGGCCGCGCGGCCGCGGGCGCTCCCGTGCGGCACCGCGCGCTCCGACCCCCGAATGCCGCCCCGCGCTCCCCGCACGCCGCTGCCCCGAAGGGCCGGACGTGACACGATAGGGGCAACCGGCGGACGCCGCCGGGCAGTTGTACGCGAGCACGCAGGAGTACGGGAGAGGGGAGCCCGGTGACCGGTCTCAACAAGGGTGTCGGCAAGGTCGAGATCGCGCTGAAGTGGGACCCCAGTCCCCTCGGCGAGCCGTCGCACGACCTGGACCTGATCGCGGCGACGTACACCGCGGAAGAGCCGCACGGCGAGCCGGCCTACCTGGTCCACTTCGACAGCCGCGCCCCCGACGGCACCATCACCCTCCAGCGGCACAGCCAGACCGGCCAGGGCTTCGGCGCCGACGAGGTGCTGACGCTGGAGTTCGCGCGCATCGCCCCCGCGTACGCCCGCGTCGTCGTCGGGGTCGCGATCCAGCAGGGCGCCGGGCGGCTGACCTTCGGTGCGGTGACCGGCACCCGCGTGCAGGTCCGCGACGGCCACGAGGAACTGGCCGCCGACGACTTCGCCGCGGTCCCCGCCGCCACCGCCGCCACCGTCGCGGAGTTCGTCCGCGAGGAGTCCGGCACCTGGGCGTTCCACCCGGTGGTGCAGGGCTTCGACACCGACCCCGCGTCGTTCTCGGCCCTCATGGGCAACGTGGCCGGCGGCTGACGGCGCCGCCCCGGGGGGATGCCACCGCGCCACGCGAGGCCGACGATGGCACCCCCCGGGGGCGGCGCTAGTGCCGCCAGGTGCTGAGCGAGTCGGACAGCTCCGCCGCGGCGGCCACGACGCGCTCCGTGATGTGCCCGGCGCGCTCGTCGTCGATGCGGAAGTGCGGCCCGGCGACCGTGACCGCGGCGACGACCTTCTCGCCCACCCCGATCGGCGCGGCCACCGCCCACACTCCCTCGTCGACCTCCGCCTCGCTCTTGGACCACCCCTGCGCGGCCACGGCCTGCACCTCCGCCAGCACCGCGTCCCGCTCGGCGGCCGAGGGGGCGGGGCGCAGCCGGTCGAAGTAGCGCTGGGCCCACGCCTCGCCCATCGCGGCGAGCAGCACCTTGGGCCCGGCGCCGCGGTGCAGGCTCATGATCTGCCCCGGCTCGAACGACAGCCGGATCGTGTGCTCGGGGTGGCTCATCTCCACACAGGTCGCGAAGTCGCCCACGCGCCGGATCACGAGCGCCGCCTCGCCGGTGTCCTTCGACAGCCGCTCGACGAGCGGGCGGAGCACCCGGGAGACCGGGAACGCCTGCTCCGCGCTGCGGGCCAGCAGGAAGATCCGCGGCGAGAGCACGTACGTGCCGCCGCCGTTGTCCTCCACCATGTCCATCTCGCGCAGCAGCGAGACGAACCGGTACGCGGAGGGGACCGAGATCCCGACGGAGTGCGCGATCTCCTCCACGCTCAGCTCCGGCCCCTTCTCGGTGAAGAGGAGAAGGATCTTCAGCACCCTCCTGGCGCTGTCCACGCCGGGGGTCCGCTCCCGCCCTTCAGACACGATGCGCTCGCCCTTCTGTGCTCGTGGGGTGTGCCCCGGGGTGCGTCAGGCGGAGTACGTGCCGACGAGCCGGTTCTGCTCGATGACGCGATCGCCGTACGCGCCGAGGAACTCCTCGCGCGACGGCTCGCCCACGACCGGGGTGTCGAGGGCGTACACCCAGAAATAGTAGTGATGGGTGCCGTGCCCCGGCGGCGGCTGGGGTCCCGTATACGCCTGGTCGCCAAGGGAGTTGGGGCCCTCCCGGACGGCGCCGCCGGGCACGGGCCCGGGGGCGGGCACGGCGGGTGCGGCCGGGTCGATGCCGTAGACCACCCAGTGGGTGAAGCCGTGCGGCAGCGGCGCGTCGGGGTCGTGGAGGATCAGCGCGAGTTCCGCCGTGCCGGCGGGGACTCCGGTGATCTCGATCCCGGGGGCGGCGTTGCCGTGGTCGGCGGCGTGCCGGTCCGGGATCCGCTCGCCGGGGCCGAAGCCGTCGGCGGCGACGGCGAGGTCCTTGATGTTCAGGGGCATGGGACTCGGGTCCTCTCGGTGGCGGGGCGCGGGCGGGTCAGCCCGTCGTCCGGTCGAGCATGCGGACGATCTCGTCCGCGACGGTGTGCGGGTCCTCCTCGGGCAGGTAGTGGTCGAGCCCGCTGAGTTCGACGGCGCGGAAGTCCGGGCGCAGTTCGCGGGTGGCGGCGAAGGCGCGCGGGGAGACGATCGCGCTGTGCTCCCCGCGCAGCAGGGTGACGGGGACGCGGA
>NZ_JACBXC010000585.1 GCF_013870535.1 Streptomyces phytophilus
GCGCTGCTGATGCTGCCGCTCGGCACCTCCGCCGTCACCGTCGGCTTCGGCTTCCTCATCGCCCTCGACACCCCGCCGCTCGACCTGCGCTCGTCCTGGATCCTCGTGCCGCTCGCGCAGGCACTGGTCGGCGTCCCCTTCGTCGTACGCACCATGCTGCCCGTCCTCCGCGCCGTCGACGACCGGCTGCGCGAAGCCGCCGCCGTCCTCGGCGCGTCCCCGCTGCGGGCCTGGCGGGAGGTCGACCTGCCGCTCGTGTGGCGGGCGGTGCTCGTCGCCGCCGGCTTCGCCTTCGCGGTGTCCCTCGGCGAGTTCGGCGCCACCGTCTTCATCGCCGGGCCCGACCGGCCGACGCTGCCCGTCGCCGTCGCCCGGCTCCTCGGCCGGGCCGGCGAGACCAACTACGGGCAGGCGATGGCGCTCAGCACCATCCTCATGGCGGTCTGCGCGGCCTCGCTGCTGCTGCTGGAACGGGTCCGCAAGAACCAGGCGGGAGAATTCTGATGCTCGTACTCGACGACGTCACCGTGCGCTACGGCGACCGCCCGGCGGTCGACGGGATCTCCCTCGACGTCGCGGACCACGAGCTCGTCAGCGTGCTCGGGCCCAGCGGCAGCGGCAAGTCCACCCTGCTGCGGGCGGTGGCCGGGCTGCAGCCGGTCGGCGGAGGAAGGGTGCTGCTGGGCGGGCGCGACCTCGCGGGAGTGCCCGCGCACCGGCGGGGGGTCGGGCTGATGTTCCAGGACCAGCAGCTCTTCCCGCACCGGGACGTGGGCGGGAACGTGTCCTTCGGACTGCGCATGCACGGCGCCCCGCGGGCGGCGGCCCGGGAGCGGGTCACCGAACTGCTGGCACTCGTCGGGCTGCCGGGCGCGGAGCGGCGCTCGGTGGGGGCGCTGTCGGGCGGAGAGCAGCAGCGGGTCGCGCTGGCCCGGGCGCTGGCACCGTCGCCGCAACTGCTCATGCTGGACGAGCCGCTGGGGCAGCTGGACCGCTCGCTGCGGGAGCGGTTGGTGGTGGAACTGCGGCAGCTCTTCGGACGGCTGGGCACGACGGTACTGGCGGTGACGCACGACCAGGGGGAGGCGTTCGCGCTGGCCGACCGGGTGGTGGTGATGCGGGACGGGCGCATCGCGCAGAGCGGTACGCCGGTGGAGGTGTGGGAGCGGCCGGCGGACGAGTTCGTGGCACGGTTCCTGGGCTTCGCGAACGTGGTGCGGGCGACGGTGCGGGGCGCGGAGGCGGCGACGCCGTGGGGCCGGGTGGGGGTGGCTGCCCCGGGACCGGAGGGGGAGCGGTCACTGCTGATACGGCCGGCGGGGGTACGGGTGCGTCCCGCGGGCACGGGGCTGGACTGCGCGGTCGCGGGGCGGACGTTCCGGGGGGAGCACGTACTGCTGACGCTGCGCCCGGACACGGGACCCGAACTGGAGTCGTCGGTGGCCCTGCGGGGTGCACCGGAGGTGGGAGACCGGGTGGGGGCGGAGTTCGACCCGTCGGAGGTGGTGGTGCTCGGGGGGTGAGCCGGGCGCGGCTGCGGGAGCCGGGGGGTTGTTCCCGGCCCCGGCCCTTCCCGTGACTCGGAGAGCTTGCCCCCGAGACCCCTGCGGGGGCTGTGCGGCCCCGGCCGAAGGCGCGGTTCCTACAGCGCGCAGCGGTCCGCGTTGGCCTCCCGTTCCAGGTGGGCGAGGGCGTCGCGTAGGTTGCCGGGGACCCGGGGATCGGACTTCGTCCTTGCCGCCGTCGCGGACAGCGCATTGAGGGAGACGATGGACGACATCTCCGGTGCCACCTCCACCAGGTGATCGGCTTCTTCGGCTGCCTCGCGCCATGCCTCCAGCCGCAGCAGGCACTCCAGCAGGCGCACCGCCGCGCCGTCCCGGTAGCCCACGTGCACGGAATCGGGCTCCAGGGCGTGGCGCAGGACGGGCACGGCTGCACGCAACTGCCCGGTTACCCTCAGCACCCGACCCTGCTGACGGTCGATCTCGCGCTCGGTGAACCACCACGACCAGCGCGGATCCGAGTCCGATCCCCCGGCGTCGATCAGGCTGCGCGCCCTGTCGAACGACCGCGCCGCCTCCGATGTGTTGCCCGTCAGCGCCAGCCCTTGCGCCTCGCGCCCACGGAACATCGCCTCGATGCGCGGCGTCAACTTGCCGCGTGCGATTACCGAACGGGCGATGGCAAGCTCTTCGCCCGGCCGCCCGGTGTTTCCGGCGACGAGACCCATGTTCTGGAGAATGAGCAGTTCCATCGACCGGTCGCCGGCCAACTGCGCCAGCAGCAGCGCTTCTTGATTGAAGCGGCGGGCAGCGTCGGGCCTGGCGGCATCCCACATCATCCACCCCGTGATCTCCGCGAGTTCAGCGGCGGCGGCCTGTACGTCGTGCCCGTAATCGCCGGTACCGAGCTGCCGGTGCACCCTCTTGAACGCCACCGCCGCCGCGTCGGCGACGGGCAGCCCGCCCGGCGGGATGTTGTCCAGCTCCACCAGCCGTGCGGATAACGCCCGGATCTCCGTCGCGTAGTCGCCGGCGGTCTCGTCGGCCTGGAACGGGGGCGTCGTCAGCTCGGCCACCGTGACGCCGAACACCTCGGCGATCACCGGGAGCCATTCGCGCGGTTCCCGCTTTCCGCACTCGTACCGGTAGATCTCCCGGTGGGTGATCGGCTCGGAGTCCCGGATGCCCGCGGTACGCAGTATTTCGCGTGCGACCCGGGCCTGGGTCCAGCCGCGTTCCTTGCGGAGGCGCTTCATGTTGGTGCCGATGACGCTCGTACTCATGTCTTCGATCCGGCCTACTTCCTGGCCTAGTGCCGGCCTACCTCGGGCGTCTGGCCTGCCACCCGAGATCACGGGAGCGTAGTGCACCCGACACGGCAGGTAACGGAGGTGTCCAGTGCGACGAGAGTTCACGGAACTCCCTGCTGCTGACGACCGATCACCTCTCCGGTTCCCGCCGTGCCGTTGTGGCAATCCCATCTGTCCGGAGGTACGACGCATGTCCAGCGACAACAGCAGGCACACGGTGAGCGCGGCTCAGGGCCGGCAGGATCGTGACAGCGCGATCCTCGGTGCCGAGGGAGACCGGCAGCGGCAGGAGATGGTCTCGCAGCACATCCACGAGAAGGTGGTCGGCGAAGGCGCGCCCATGCCGGGTGAACCGCGTGCGCAGCAGTAGGTGTTCACCGAGGAGCCGTACGCGACACGGCCGCCGGACATCGTGCCGGTCCCCGGATGCACCGTACGCCGGCAGATCAACCTGGCCGGCGCACTCGCCGAGTGCGGTGGGGACGCCCTGTGGCACGTCCGCCTCGGACTCCGGATGCTCGTTCATCACCAGGACGATCACGCGGACGGGACGCTCATCGTCACGACCGGACGCCCCCTACGCGGGTGAGATGACGGCCCGGCCCCGCCGTGACGACCACCGGCGGGGTCGGAAGCCCGGACCAAGCCCCGTCCGGGAAGGCCGCGAGTGGAGGGGGTGGTTCATGGTCTAGCGCAAGAGGGAGTACTCGGGAACACCCCGCCCGGGGCCAACCCACTGTCCCCGGGCGGGGTTACCGCGTCCGCGCCCCTCCCCGCACCCGCCCCCTGCGCTACGGCGCCGCCAGTGCCGTCGTCGGGGGCAGGCGGCTGGCGTGGAGGGCCGGGTAGAGGCCGGCCAGGGTGCCTGTGGTCAGGGTGGCCGCCAGGGCGC
>NZ_JACBXC010000586.1 GCF_013870535.1 Streptomyces phytophilus
CCGGCGTCGACCTGCGCTGGATACGTATCGCCGCCGTCCCCCTCCTCGCCCTGGCCGTCGCCGCTGGCCGCACCCGCCCCCTGCTCGCCGCCGCGATCCCCGCCGGCCTGGCCCTGGCCGCGACACCCGAGCTGTTCACCAACCAGTTCGTCCTCGCCCAGGTCGCCCTCTCCTTCCTCCTCGGCCGCCGCACCGACCGCCCGCGCAGCGCGCTCCTGCTCTTCGGCGCGATCGCCGCGGCCGGCCTCGTACTCGCCTCCGCCGTCCCCGAAGCGACGTTCTCCGGCTGGGCGACCCTCGTGCTCACCGTGCTCTTCGCGATGGTGCTCCCGTGGCTGCTCGGCCGGTACGCGCGCCAGCACGCCGCGCTCATCAGCACCGGCTGGGAGCTGGCCGAGCGGCTGGAGCGCGAGCAGGAGCTGGCCGCCGACCGCACCCGGCTGCGCGAGCGCTCCCGTATCGCCGGGGACATGCACGACTCCCTCGGCCACGAGCTGACCCTCATCGCCGTACGCGCCGCGGCCCTCCAGGTCTCCCCGGGCCTCGACGACGCCGCCCGCAAGGAGGCCGCCGACCTGCGCGAGGCCGCGGCGACCGCCACCGAGCGGCTGCGCGAGGTCATCGGCGTGCTGCGGGAGGACGGCGAGGGCGCGCCGGCGCACCCGGCGGACGACAGGGTGGAGGAGCTGGTCAGGCGGGCGGCGGCGTCGGGGATGCAGGTGGAGCTGGTACGCGGCGAAGACGCGCCCGGCACCCCGCCCGAAGCCGCCCCGCTGCCTCCGGTGGCCGACCGGGCGGTCCACCGCGTCGTCCAGGAGGCGCTGACCAACGCCGCCAAGCACGCCCCCGGCGCCCCCGTGACCGTCCGCCTCCGCCGCGACGCCGACCACGCCGAGGTCACGGTCGCGAACGGGCCACCACCCGCCAGTGCCGCAAAATACCTGAAAGCATCACAAACGTCAGGGGGCTACGGCCTGGTCGGCCTGGACGAGCGCGTCCGCCTCGCCGGCGGCGCGCTTCGTGCACAGCCTGTGGACGGCGGTTTCGCCGTCACCGCCCGCCTCCCCCTCACCCCCGGCGCAGCCCCCGCCCCGCCGCGGGAGTACGCCGCCCGGCGCGAACTGGCCGCCGCACGCCGCCGCGTACGCCGCGGCATCGTCGACGCGATCTGGGTCCCGGTCGTCGGCACCGTCGTCCTCGGCGTGCTCCTCTTCGGCGCCGACCTCTACACCTCGTACCGCTCCGTCCTCGACGCCGACACGTACGACACGCTGCGCATCGGCCAAGCGCGCGACACCGTCGAGCCCCGCCTCCCCGCCTACGAGGCCGACGTCAACACCCTCCCCGCCGCCCCCGCCGACCCGCCCGGCACCGACGACTGCCTCATCTACCGCACCACCCCCTTCACCCTCGACCCGTCCTACCGCCTCTGCTTCACCGACGGCCGCCTCTCCCACAAGGACGAGGTCGACGCCGACCCGTAGCCCCGGGCAAGCACCGCCGCCGACCCGGGGGTTACCCCCACCCGCGCCCGGTGGCCCGCAGGATGGGGCGCGGGCGCCCCCGTCCGTAGCGTCGTACGACATGAAGCCGAAGCCCGCGACCCTCGCCCTCCCCGCGCTCGCACTGGTCCTCGCCGCCACCGCGACCGCCTGCACCCAGTCGGTCGGCGACGGCAAAGCCGAGAACCGCACCTTCCGGATAGGCGCCGACGCCACCACCCTCACGATCGACGCCGACGACACCGCGGTGGAGCTGGTGCCCGTCGACCGCGAGGGCGGCGAGATCGCCGTCACCCGCTGGTTCAAGGCGGAGAAGTGGAACGGCGACGTCGGCACCAAGTGGTCGGTCGAGGGCGACACCCTCCGACTCCGCACCAAGTGCAGCGGCGTCATCGTGAGCTGCGACTCCCGCTACCGCGTCGAGGTCCCGCGCGACCTCGCCGTCAAGATCGACGGCAGCGACGGCCGCATTGAGGCCACCGGCTTCGACACCCGCCTCGACATCGCCAGCGGCGACGGCTCGGTAGAGGTCGCGGACGCCGGCGGCCCCCTGAACATCGAGGCCCGCGACGGCTCCGTCCGCATCGACGGCGCAGCCGGCCCCGTCGACGTCGACGCCCGCGACGGCTCCGTCCGCGCCACGGACCTCACCGCCGCCCACGTCACCGCCTCACTCGGCGACGGCAGCCTCCACCTGGGCTTCACCGAAACCCCGGACGAGGTCACCGCCGAGTCCCGCGACGGCGGCCTGACGCTGGAGCTGCCGAAGGCGCCGTACCGGGTGAGCACCGACGTACGCGACGGCAGCACCGACGTCACCGTCCCGCGCGACCCGTCCAGCCCGCATCGCATCAAGGCCGCCACCGCGGACGGCAGCGTCACGATCCGCCCGGCGAACTGACCGCACCGAAGGCGGGCAGCAACCCGGCCGCGTCGTACGCCGCATCCACCCGCGGCCGCGCCATCCCCCGGGCCCGCTCCGCCCCGCGCCGCAGCACGCCCTCGACGTACGCCGGATCGGCACTCAGCTCCGCGTGCCGCTCCCGCACCGGCCGCAGCGCCTCCACCACGGCCTCGGCGGTATCGCGCTTGAGCTGCCCGTACGACGTGTACTCACCCGCCAGCTCCGCCGGCTTCCGCCCGCTGCACCCGGCCAGGATCTCCAGCAGGTTCGCCACCCCCGGCTGCGCCTCCCGGTCGTACGCCACCTCGCTCCCGCTGTCCGTCACGGCCCGCATCACCTTCCGCCGCACGGTGTCGGGCTCGTCGAGGAGATGCACGATGCCGGCCCGTGTCGACGGCCCGTCGTCGGACTTGCCCATCTTCGCGGCGGGGTCCTGGAGGTTCATCACCCGCGCGGCGACGGACGGGCGGGTGACCCGCGGCACGGTGAACACCCGCCCGTAGCGCTGGTTGAACCGCTGCGCCAGGTCCCGCGCCAGCTCCACGTGCTGCGCCTGGTCGTCGCCGACGGGCACCTCGTCGGCGTCGAAGGCGAGGATGTCGGCGGCCATGAGCACGGGGTACGTCAGCAGCGACAGCCGCACGCTCCCGCCCTTGGCCCGCTCCCGCGCGGCCTTCTCCTTGTACTGGATCATCCGCCGCATCTCCCCGTCCGCGGCCGTGCACTCCAGCAGGTACGACAGCCGCGCGTGCTCGTCGACGTGACTCTGCACGTAGACAGTGCACACCTCGGGATCGAGCCCCCCGGCCAGCAGCAACTGCGCGGCCTGCCGACTGAGCCGCCGCAGCCGCGCGGGCTCGTACGACACGGTCATGGCATGCAGGTCGACGACGCAGAACAGCGCGTCGGCCTGATGCTGATCCACCTCGACCCAGCGCCGCACGGCACCCAGGTAGTTCCCGAGCGTCAGGTGCCCGGTGGGCTTCACCCCGCTGAAGATCCGTACCCGCGGGTCCCGCGATCCGTACGCCGTCATCGTCGTCCCTCTCAGCCGCTGCCGAAGACCGCCGCATCGGCGGCCGGCGGGCGGGAGAGCCACGCGAAACGGCCGCCGAACCGGCGGCCGTTGAAGTCGTGCGCACGCACGCACCCGAGGTCGGCCGCCGTCAGGCGGCCCACCACTGCTGGGTTCGCGCACGTGCTGTCACGCGTCCCACCGTATCGCGGAGCTACCCTGGAAGGGCGGGGACAACCGGCCACGACCGGGTCCGCGCGGCGGTGCTTGACAAGGACGTCATGGA
>NZ_JACBXC010000587.1 GCF_013870535.1 Streptomyces phytophilus
CAGCACCGCGTCCGGGTCCTGCGCGTGCGCCACCGCCATCGCGCACTCGCACAGCGCCCCGAAGACCACCGACGCCATCGCGTCCAACTCCACCGCCGGCACGGCGCTTTCGCCGTCGGCGCGGACCGCCTGCTCCAGACCGCGCCGCGTCATCGCCCGGCAGTCCGCCTGCACCTCCCGCATCACCGCCCAGCCCAGCGCCCCCGGGGCGTCGAGCAGCGTGATCCGCTGGGCGCCGGGCTCGATGGAGCCGGTGAGGAACGCGCGCTGGCCCGCGCGCAGGCCGTCCCACGGGTCGGGGCAGGCGCGGAAGGCGGCGGCGATGGCGTCGCGCAGCCGGTGCTGCTCGGCCTCGTAGACGGCGTGGAAGAGGGTCTGCTTGTTGCGGAAGTGGTGGTAGAGCGCGCCCTTCGTGATGCCCGCCCGGTCGCAGATCGCGTCGAGGGAAGCGGCGGCGTAGCCGTCCCGGGCGAAGTGCACGCGGGCGGCGCCGACCAGGTCCTTCGTCGTCGTCGCCGTGCGCTCCTGCTGCGTTCTGCGCGTCTTCATGCGCGCATTGTAGGCGGGTTACCCTGTACATACGTACTCCCGGTATGTAACTCTGCGGTAGCCGGCCGGACCGGGAACCGCGACGCACTTCAGCGAGAGAGGGGCGTACCGCCCATGACCACCACCGCAGTCGTCGTCGACGCCGTCCGCACGGGCTCCGGCAAGGGCAAGCCCGGCGGCGCCCTGTCCGGCGTCCACTCCGTCGACCTGCTGGCCGAGGTGCTGCGCGCACTCGTCGACCGCAACGGCCTCGACCCCGCGCGGCTCGACGACGTGATCGCCGGCTGCGTCACCCAGGCCGCCGACCAGTCGTTCAACGTCGCCCGCAACGCCGTCCTCGCCGCCGGCTTCCCCGAGTCCGTACCCGGCACCACCGTCGACCGGCAGTGCGGCTCCTCGCAGCAGGCCGCGCACTTCGCGGCGCAGGGGGTGATGGCCGGGGCGTACGACATCGCCGTGGCCGCCGGGGTCGAGTCGATGAGCCGGGTGCCGATGGGCACGGCCGCCGCGGGCCGGGACTCGTTCGGCGACCGGCTCGCCGCCCGCTACCCCGGCGGGCTGATCGCCCAGGGCCACTCCGCGGAGCTGATCACGGCGCGGTGGGGGCTGGGGCGCACGGATCTGGACGCCTTCTCGGAGCGCTCGCACCGCCTCGCGGTACGGGCCTGGGAGCAGGGCGCCTTCGACGCGGACGTCGTGCCGGTGGGGGAGCACCGCAGGGACGAGACCGTACGGCCGTCGACGTCCCTGGACGGGCTCGCCGCGCTCAAGCCGTCCTTCTACGACCCGGCCGTCGCCGAGCGCTTCCCCGAGATCGGCTGGCACCTCACACCCGGCAACTCCTCGCCGCTCACGGACGGCGCCTCCGCGGTGCTGATCATGAGCGAGGAGCGGGCGGCGGAGCTGGACCTGGCGCCGCGGGCGCGGTTCCACTCCTTCGCCGTGACCGGCGACGACCCGGTGCTGATGCTGATGGGCGTCGTACCGGCGACCCGGAAGGTGCTGGCGAAGGCGGGGCTGACGGTCGACGACATCGACGCCTTCGAGGTGAACGAGGCGTTCGCGCCGGTGCCGCTGGCGTGGCAGCGCGACGTGGGCGCCGACCCGGACCGGGTCAACGTCCACGGCGGCGCGATCGCCCTGGGCCACGCGCTGGGCGCGTCGGGGACGCGGCTGCTGGGCACGCTGCTGGGGGCACTGGACGCGGTGGACGGCCGCTACGGGCTGCAGGTGATGTGCGAGGCGGGCGGCCTGGCGAACGCGACGATCGTGGAACGGATCCGCTAGGGCCTGCCGTCAGTCTCCCGTCGTCCCTCTGAAGGGCGGGCGGCGTGGCGTCTGCGCTGTGCGTCGCCAGGCGGCCGGGGCTTCTGAGTTCCCGGGGCCGCTGACAGCGCGCTCGGCTCCGAGGCCGCACGATCCGCCGGGCAGACCTTAGCGGCGTACCTTGAACCTCAGGTGCAGCACTCCTTCGCCCTGGATGACCACGTGCGGATCCTCCAGCAGTTGCTGCCCGTGGATGCCGCCGAAGTAGCGTCTTCCCGATCCGAACACGACCGGGACCACGTCCATCGCCACCTCGTCCACCAGACCGGCCGCGAGCGCCTGGGCGCCGGCTTCGCCGGCGTTCACAGCGACAACCCGCTCGCCGGCGAGCATCTGGGCCTTGTCGATCGCGGCCGGCACGCCGTCGACGAAGTGGCAGGACGCCTCGGGATGCCACCCCCGCGGCTTGGGCCGGTGGGAGACCACGACCACGTGATCGCCCGCGGGTGGCTTGCCCTCCCACCCGTTCACCTGGTCGAAGAGGGTGCGGCCCATCACCGTCGTGCCGATCGACTGCCACGTCGACCGGACGTAGTCCGCCGACGCGTGCGAGACCTTGACGCCGCTCGCGGTGCCGGAATGGTCGGACTGCCCCTCCTGGCCTGCGACGATCGGGACGTCCCCGTTGAAGTACCAGTCGTGAAGGGGCCCGACCTCGCCCTTCTCGTCGCAGATGAAGCCGTCCACCGACACCACGCTGTGCATGACCACCGTGCCCACGGGTTCTCCTCGAAGTCTCCCGGCAAGATTTCGCGATCCTCTCGCATGGCGGGGACCCGGGCATGTAAAAAATCAATCGGCGGGCATCGGGCCGAGCTCATGCGGAGCCCGCCCGCTGGTGGGGAACCGACGCCGCAGAGCCAGGTACTCCGTGGGAGTGTGGCCGGTGAAGTCCTTGAACTCCCTGCTGAAGTGCGCGTGGTCGAAGTAGCCAGCCGTCTGGGCGAGACCTGACCAGTCGACGGGGCGCAGGGCGTCCACCGACACGATCAGCCGCGCAAAGCGGTAGATCCGTGCCATCCGCTTCGGGGTGACGCCCACGTGAGCCTTGAACAGGCCGGCCAGGTGATTGCCGCTCACCCCGGCGGCATCGGCCAGCGCACGGACCGCGACCGTGCCGTGCGAGGTCTCCAGACACCCGCCCGTGTGCCGGACCAGGTCGAGACCGCGCGCAGGGGCCTCGGCGAGATGCGAACGCAGCTCCTCCTCCACCACCCGCAGCGTCTCGGCAGCCGACGCGCCGTCGCCGACCCGGTTTCGGAACCGCTCCGCGGAGCGTTGCCAGACGGCGTCGAGCGGTGCCCACCGGTTGCGCAGTTCGGCCGCCGGCACGCCGACGAACGGCGACATGCCCCAGGGCTTGAAGTGCACCCCGACGAGCCGCACACGCGGGGGGTACTCGAAGAGGAAGTGCCTGGTCCATACGCCCATGAACCACCCGTCCGTCAACAGCGCCGACGGCACCGAACCGTCCGAGTCCCACAGCCGGACGGGCCCGCCGTGGTGCAGGAACAGGTGTGCCGACGGCATCGGCGGGACCTTCATCAGCTGGTGCCGCGGCACCCCGGTGAGGCAGTAGATGTCGTCGATGAACCGGTCGAGAGGCGGTGCGGGCACGCGGCCGACGTATTCCACGGGCCCAGTATGGCCGCCCGGCCGGCCAGCCCCGAGGGGCGTGAGAGCGGGCGGTCCGGCGAACGCGGCAATCGTGGAACGGCTGAGCCGGCCCCGCTGTGCGGCGGGTGGGGGCACTGCGGTGCCCGGTACCGGAGAGCGCCTGCGGTGCCCCGGCAAAGGAAGTCGCCTCGTGGCCGCCGGTGCTGC
>NZ_JACBXC010000588.1 GCF_013870535.1 Streptomyces phytophilus
CCGCGCGCCGGTCGACCCGGGCCTGCTCACCGTCTCCGTCGACGCCCTGGTCGCCGGCCGGGAGGGGAGGCAGGGGTGACGGCGGTACGGGTCGGGGTGTTCGGCTTGCTCGGCTCCGGCAACTCCGGCAACGACGGGTCGCTGGAGGCCGTGCTCCGATACCTCCGCGCCGAGCACCCGGAGGCGGTCGTGGACGCGCTGTGCGGCGGCCCCGAGGCCGTCACGGCCCGGTACGGGATCCCCGCGAGGCGCCTGCACTGGTATCGCGGCGAGTACCGCACCGCGTCCCGCGCGGGCGCCCTCGCGGGCAAGGGCCTCGGGAAGCTCGTCGACGCCGTCCGCACCGCCGCCTGGGTGCGCAGGCACGACGTGGTGATCGTGCCGGGCATGGGCGTCCTGGAGGCCACGCTTCCGCTACGCCCGTGGGGCTTCCCGTACGCGCTGCTCCTGCTCTGCGCGAGCGGCCGGCTGGCCGGCACGGGGGTCGCACTCGTCGGAGTCGGCGCCGCCCCGATCGGGGACCGGCCGACGCGGACCCTGGTGCGCTGGTCGGCGAAGCTCGCCACCTACCGCTCGTACCGGGACACCCTGTCCCGCGACGCCATGCGGGCGATGGGCGTGGACACCGCCCGCGACGAGGTCCACCCGGACCTCGCGTTCGCCCTGCCGGCACCACCCCCCGGCACGCCCGCGGGCACGGTCTGCGTCGGCGTGATGGACTTCCACGGCGGCAACGGCGACCGCGCCCGGGCCGGCGAGATCCACCGGCGCTACGTCCGCGGCGTGACCCGGTTCGTCCGCGCCCTGGCCGAGGAGGGCAGACCGGTCCGCCTGCTCACCGGCGACGCCTGCGACGCGAAGGTGGCCGCCGCCATCCGCGACGCGGTGGGCCTCCCGCTGGTCACCGCCGCCGAAACGGCCTCGCTCGCTGACTTGATGGAGGAGGCGGCGGCCGCCGACGCCGTGGTGGCGACCAGGTACCACAACCTGGTCTGCGCACTGAAGGCCGGCACGCCCACCCTCGCGCTCAGCTACGCGGCGAAGAGCGACGCCCTCATGGAGCGGATGGGGCTCGGCGGGTACTGCCACCCGGCGCGCGAGATCGACGCCGACCGGCTGCTCGCCCAGTTCCGGGCGCTGGAGAAGCGGTCGGCGCAGCTGCGGGGGACCCTCGCGGAGCGGAACGCGGTCACCGCCCGGCGCCTTGAGGACCAGTTCACCGCCCTGACCGCGGCCCTGTTCCCGACGGCCGGCCACACACTGCGGGAGGCACCGTGAAGACGACGGACGTGCCGGCGATCGCGGGCGCGTACCTCTTCGAGCCGACGCCCCACGCCGACGAGCGCGGCTTCTTCTGCCGCACCTTCGACGCCGGCGTGCTCCGCTCCGCGGGCCTCGACCCGGCCGCCTTCGTCCAGGACAGCGTCTCGCGCTCGGCCCGGGGCGTGCTGCGCGGCCTGCACCTGCGCTCCGGCGCCGGCGAAGCCAAGCTGGTGCGGTGCTCGTACGGGCGGATCTTCGACGTCGTCGTCGACCTGCGGCCCGACTCGCCGACCTACCTGGGTCGGGCCTTCTTCGAACTGTCCGGCGAGACCCAGGCGACCCTGTACGTTCCGGCGGGGTGCGCGCACGGCTTCCAGGCACTGACCGGAACCGCCGACACCTCGTACCGGATCGACCGGCCGCACGATCCGGCCGAGGACGTGACGATCGCCTACGACGACCCGCAACTCGCCATCCCCTGGCCGCTGCCGGCGGCGTCGGTGTCCCGGCGCGACCGGGAGGCGCCGAGCCTCGCCGAGGTCCTGAAGCGACGGGAGAAGTGAGGCAGGCGTGGTCACCGCAACTCCCGATGGGCCCGCAGAGCCCGCAGAGCGCGAAGACGCCGAAGAGCCCTTCCTGCCCCGGTCGCGGCAGGCGAACGAGCGGCTGCACGCCCTGATCCCCGGCGGCGCGCACACGTACGCGAAGGGCGACGACCAGTACCCCGAGCACCTGGCCCCGGTCATCCGCCGCGGCCGCGGCGCCCACGTCTGGGACGTCGACGGCAACCGCTACCTCGAATACGGCTCCGGCCTGCGGTCGGTCAGCCTCGGCCACGCCCACCCGCGCGTGCTCGAAGCGGTGCGGCGGGAGCTGGACCGCGGCAGCAACTTCGTCCGGCCGTCCATCGTGGAGGCCGAGGCCGCGGAGCGCTTCCTGGCCACGGTGCCGACCGCCGAGATGGTCAAGTTCGCGAAGAACGGCTCGGATGCCACCACCGCCGCGGTGCGCCTGGCCCGCGCCGTCACCGGGCGCCCTCGGGTGGCCGTCTGCGCCGACCACCCGTTCTTCTCCGTCGACGACTGGTTCATGGCCACCACGCCGATGTCCGCGGGCATCCCGGCGGCGACCGCCGGGCTCACCGCGACCTTCCCGTACGGGGACCTGGCCGCCACCGAGGCGCTGCTGACCCGCTACGCGGACGAGGTCGCCTGCCTGGTCCTCGAACCGGCCGCCCACACCGAGCCCCCGCCCGGCTACCTCGCCGGCCTGCGGGAACTGGCCGACCGGCACGGCTGCGTGCTGGTCTTCGACGAGATGATCACCGGCTTCCGCTGGTCCGAGGCCGGCGCCCAGGGCCTGTACGGCGTCGTCCCCGACCTCTCCACCTTCGGCAAGGCCCTCGGCAACGGGTTCGCCGTCTCCGCGCTGGCCGGGCGGCGCGAGCTGATGGAGCGGGGCGGCCTGCGGCACCCCGGCGACCGGGTGTTCCTGCTGTCCACGACCCACGGCGCGGAGACGCACTCCCTGGCCGCAGCGATGGCCGTGCAGACCACCTACGTCGAGGAGGGCATCACCGCGCAACTGCACGCCCTCGGCGGGCGGTTGGCCGCGGGCGTCCGCGCCGCCGCGGCCGCCGCGGGCGTCGGCGACCACGTCGTGGTCCGGGGCCGGGCCAGCAACCTGGTCTTCGCCACCCTCGACGGGAACCGGCAGCCGTCGCAGCGTTACCGCACCCTGTTCCTGCGCCGGCTCCTCGCCGGCGGGGTGCTGGCGCCGTCGTTCGTGGTCAGCAGTGCGCTCACCGACGCCGACGTCGACCGCACGGCCGACGTGGTCGCCCAGGCGTGCGGGGTGTACCGGAAGGCGCTGGAGGCCGGCGACCCCGCCCCCTGGCTGGGCGGGCGACCGGTGCGGCCGGTGTTCCGCCGCCGGGCGTGAGGCGACGTGCCGTCAACGGCGCCTGCGGCGCAGGACGTCGGCCGACCGGTCGGTCAGCCACGCGGTCGCCGGTACCACCGCCAGTGCGGTGAACCAGCCGCCCAGGACGTCGGTCGGATAGTGCGCGTCCAGGGCGACCTGCGCCCAGCCCATGGCCGCTCCGGCGACCAGCGCCGCGGCCAGCACGAGTGACGTGCCGGCCGCCCTGCCGAGGCCGAGCCGGCCGGTCGCGAGCATCGCCGCCACGAGCGCGAGCGCGGTGGCGAAGGCGGTGTGCCCGCTCGGGTAGGACAGGTGCCCGCCGTGGATGGTGCGTCCGACCAGGGGCTTGAGCAGCATCGTCGCCCCCACGGCGATACCCGCGCCGGCGACGAGGAGCACCGCCGCACGAGGCCGCCGCAGCACCAGGCAGACGGCCACGGCGGTCAGCACCAGCGCCGCCGCGCCGACGGGCTCCCCCCAGAAGTCCGTTGCCAGCGCCGC
>NZ_JACBXC010000589.1 GCF_013870535.1 Streptomyces phytophilus
GCTCGGCGCCGCCCTCGCCGCCCGCGCCGTCCGCGGCGCTTCCGGTGTCCGCGGAGCCTGCTGCGTCTGCCGCGGTTTCTGCGTCTTCGGTGTGCCTCGCGACCACGTAGATGTCGCAGCGGCAGACCGCCTGGCGCCGGCCCGCGTGCACCACGTACGCCTCGGCCCGCAGCGTGCCGTCCCGCGCCGGCCGCAGGTACTGGACGGAGAAGCCGCCGGTGAGGACGGCCGGGCCCAGGACCGTGCCGGCGGCGAACGTCAGCGCGTTGTCGGCGGCGTAGGCGAGCAGCCCGCCGTGCGCGTAGCCGAACTGCTGGCGCAGGTCGTCCCGGATGTCCACCTCCAGCGTCGCGGCGCCGTTCGCGAACGCGGTGATCCGGGCGCCGAGCAGCCTGCTGAACGGCTGCTCGTCGAGCACCTTCTGCGCGAAGTCGATCCCGAGGTCCGTCATGTGACCCCACGGTAACGGCTGTTGAGCTGCGCTCCTACCCGCGCTCCGGCATCTTCAGCTCGACCCAGGTGCACTTGCCGCGCGGCAGCAGGTCCACGCCCCAGCGGTCCGCGACCTGGTCGATCAGGAACAGCCCGCGCCCGCTGGTGTCCATGTCGCGTACGGGCATCAGGCACGGCAGCGCGCGCGAGGGGTCGCGCACCTCGATCCGGATCCGGCCGCGCCGCCGCGACATGCGCAGCCCGAACGTGCGCGCCCCGGTGTGCCGTACGGCGTTGCCGACCAGCTCGGAGACCAGCAGGACGGCGTGCTCCGCGAACCGCGGCGACATCCCCCAGTGGCCCACGACGACCGCCTCGGCGAGCCGGCGGGCGGTCCCGGCGGACTCGGGCCGCGAGGGCAGCTGCACCTCGCCGACGGCCGGGTTGCCCCACAGCTCGATGGGGCCGGGGGCCGCCCGCTCGCCCTCGTCGGCCGGGGCGGTGGTGGGGAAGCGCCGGTAGGCGGGCGACGGCAGCGGGCGCAGCAGGGACCTGCGCGGCCGCCGTACGGCGAGGGCCTCCGGATGCGCCGGCTGTTCCCGGTGGAGTTGCTGGATGTCCTCAAGGCCCGCCATGGCCTCATGATGGCGCGGGCGGACGGCTTTGGGAGCATTTCCGCGCCAACAAGTCCTGCTGAAGCCTACATTCCGTGAGCATCCAGAGGCATATGCCAGCGCGATAACGGCGCGACGACACCCCTCTGAACTGCGTAAACAACCTGGCGAACGGTGCCCGCGCGGCCCCAAAACACCCGAATCACCGAAGTCTTGCTTCCGGCGCCCGCTACCCCCGGGCGGGGGTAGTGGTCACGGAGCGTCGCCTCCGGCAGGAGCCCGCCGGGCGGGCTCAGCGGAACTCCGCCTTCCCCGGGCCCTTCTCCACGAAGCTGCGCATCCCGGTCTCCCGGTCCTCGGTGGCGAAGAGCGCCGCGAACCAGCTCCGCTCCAGCGCGAGCCCCGTCTCCAGGTCCGCCTCAAGACCGTGGTCCACCGACTCCTTCGCCGCCCGCAGCGCCATCGCGGGCCCCTTGGCCAGCCGGGCGGCCCAGGCGTGCGCCTGCTCGTAGACCTCCGCGTCGGGCACCACGCGGTCGACGAGCCCCATCGCCAGCGCCTCGCCGGCCTTGACCATCCGGCCCGTGAAGATCAGGTCCTTGGCCCGCGAGGGCCCGACCAGCCGGGCGAGCCGCTGCGTGCCGCCCGCCCCCGGGATCAGCCCGAGCAGGATCTCCGGCTGCCCCAGCTTCGCGCCCTCGCCGGCGATCCGGATGTCGGCGCAGAGCGCCAGCTCGCAGCCGCCGCCCAGGGCGTACCCGTTGACCGCGGCGACGACGGGCTTCGGCACCCGCGCCAGCGCCGTGAAGGACTCCTGCAGCCCGCGGCCGCGCGCGACCATGGCCGCGTGGTCCATCGCCTGCATCTCCTTGATGTCGGCGCCGGCCGCGAAGACCTTCTCGCCGCCCCACACCACCAGGGCGCGTACGTCGTCGCGGCCGGCCGCCTCGGCGGCGAGTTCGCGGATACGGTCCTGGACGGCGATGTCCAGGGCGTTCATGGGCGGGCGGTCCAGGCGCAGCGTACCGACGCCCTCGGCGACCTCCAGGTATGCAGTCATGGCACCACACGTTAGCGCTCATTAACGCCGCGGGGCCCGGTGCGCTTGCTCACACACCGGGCCCCGCGGGAGGGCCGTCCGGACCGGCCGGACGGCACCGCCGTCTTCGGTTACTGCTCCGCGGTCCACTCCTGCCAGGACATGTTCCAGCCGTTGAGGCCGTTGTCCGGGGCGATGACCTCGTCCTTGGCGTTCTTGACCTCGACCACGTCGCCGATCAGGGAGTTGCGGAAGAACCAGGAGCCGGGCGTCGACTTGTCGCCGCCGCCGCGGACGTCGTACAGGCCGATGCAGCCGTGGCTGGCGTTGGCCGAGCCGAAGGTGGCCTGCCCCGACCAGTAGTTGCCGTGGATGAACGTGCCGGAGGTGGACAGGCGCTGCGCGTGCGGTACGTCCTTGATGTCGTACTCGCCGCCGAAGCCGACCGTTTCGCCGTCCATCCTGGTGACGTCGAGCTGCTCGGTGATCACCATCTTGCCGTTCCAGGTCGGCGTGGACGGCGCACCCGTGGTCACCGGGATGGTCTTGACGACCGCGCCGTGCCGCTCGACCTTCATCTTCTTGGTGTCGGCGTCGACCGTGCTCACCTGGCGCCGGCCGATCTCGAAGCCGATGTCCTTGTGCTGCTCGCCGTAGACGCCGTCCGCGCCCTCGACGCCGTCGAGGCGCAGGCTCAGCGTCACCTCGGTGCCGGGCGCCCAGTACTGCTCGGGGCGGAAGTCCAGGCGCTGGTTGCCGAACCAGTGGCCCTCGATCTCCACGTCGGGGTCGGCGGTGACCTCGACGGCCTCCTCGACCTCCGCCATGTTCTCGATCGGCTGGTTGAAGTTGAGCGACACCGGCATGCCGACGCCGACGGTGCTGCCGTCCTCGGGCGTGAAGTGGCCGATGAAGGTGTTCTCCGGCACGACGGTGGTGAACGTGGTGTCCTTGGCGGCCTCCAGTCCATCGGCGTCCTGCGCGACGGCGTGCACCTTGTACTTGGTCTGCGTACGCAGGTGGCCGGCCGGCTTCCACGCGCCGCCGCCCTTGGAGATCTCGCCCTCGACCTCGGCGCCCTTCTCGTCCGTCACCTTCACGGAGACGAGCTTGCCCTTGGCCGCGGTCACCTTCAGCCCGCCCTCGGTGCCGACCGCGTCGGCGCCGTCCTTCGGCGTGATCTCGACGACCGCCTGCGAGACCTTCTGCTCGTCACCGCCCGAGCCGCCCGAACCCCCCGAGCCGCCCTTGTCCCCGTCGCCGCCCCCGCCGTCGGACCCGCCGCACGCCGCCACCAGGACGAGCACGGCGCCGGACAGCAGCGCCGCCAGGCTGTGCCGGGTACGTCCCCTTCGTATCCGCTCCACCTTCAACGCCGCAATCTCCCCTCGGCCACACCGAGCCAGACTTCCCCCGCGCATGGTCACACCGCGCCTTTGCGTTCAAGGTATCCCCAGCCACAGGCGAGTGACTCCGCGCGATTGTCACCGTTCGGTCCCAACTGGTACGCGCTCCGCAGGCGCTTGCGGCGCGATAATCCGGTGGCGCCGCGAGGGCCGCCGGGTGACACTGCAACCCGATGACCTCCTCTTCCGC